>CAZOTG010000016.1:0-2211 GCA_964582585.1 uncultured Chromatiaceae bacterium
TGCCCACCGCCGCTGCCGCCGCGGTCATGAGAATCGGCCGGGTACGCAGGTCAACAGCGCGCAGGATTGCCTCTTTCAAAGGCACGCCCTGGGCCAACGCCTCCTGCGCGAAGTCCACCAGTAGGATGCCGTTCTTTACCACGATACCCATCAGCAGGATCAGACAGATTACACACCGTCCGCATGTGCGAGCCAGGGGATGCCAACGCGCGTGCCAACAAGAAATCTTAATGCGGCGGCACCATTTGCCACCACCATGCCGACGATTTCATGGCCGAGTATCAACGGCAGTTTGGGATGCGGCAATTCAGCGTCGACAATATGCAAGTCCGTACGGCATACACCGCAGGCCTCGACGCGTATGAGCACCTGCCCCGGCCCGGGGCGGGGCACGGGGCGCAGCTCCAGGCGGAGGGGCCAGCGGGGAACATCAAGCACCACCATGACGCGCATGAAAACGGGGTTGGATATGGCGTGTACTCCGGTGGTTGAGAGATTCATGAAGATGTCCGATGATTTCGCTGATATTCCGATGGTCCTCTTACAACCCCCTCTCCCGGCCGTCCCGGCCGCGCATACAGTGGCTTGTCCGCAGAAAGCTTTTTCAGAGTTTCGCAAGTTCATCAATAAAAAGCTTGTGGGTTGAATCGCGATCTTTCATCGCCTTCGTCAACTTGATATTCTGGTCAGCGGATAAATTACGGGAGGATCTTGTGGCTTCGATTCGTTCATGCACTTCGAAGCAATGCTCGTAAGCTTCGATGAATGTCTTCAGCTTGGAAGCCAAACATCATGTACATGGTCAGCTTTTCTCCTTCTCGAGTTCTAATGCGTAATGGCCGGGCGCTCAGAATGCCCCCGGGAAGGAGCACCGCGCAGAACGGTACGTACAAGGCTTTCTACCGCGCTTGATCGGCTGCACCAGCTGAGCTTTCCCGACGAAACGACCCCCCGCCCGCGGCGCGACGGGTGCGTCCGCTTTCCGGATCCCCCTCGCCCAAGCGGCGATAGACCAGCATCTTGGCCTCATCCTCCACCAGCATCCATGCCAAAGCGTAGGCCCACACCAGACCGACATCAATCCAGGGTATCTTCGCGACGAACAGACCGAAGCCCACGATCAGCGCCGCGACGGTTTGCGTGCTCAGAACCGCTGCCAGCAGGATCGGCGAAGGATAGGGCTTCTGGAAAAAGCGCCGCTTGGTGCGCGCAACCATCAGCGTCAGGTGTCCAGCCACCGCAAGCTTCAGGAAAATCAGCGATTGGAGTTGCGCCTGGGTGAGATCGAAGAAGTGCATCGCAATAACGAGTAGTCCGAACGTCTCCACCACCCCGATGATGCCGAGCGTCGATGCCACCGTGAGCACCCGCCGCATTTTCCAGCGCGCAGGGACTGGACTCAGCCAGGTATTGTCATAAGCGATCGTCATGATCGGGAGGTCGTTGAGCAGGGCGAGCAGGATAATCAGTACCGTGGTGATCGGATAGAACTTGTAGAGCACAATCGTCAGCACCACGAAGATCATGATACGTATGGTCTCGGTGACGCGATAGATCGCATACGAGTTCATGCGCTCGAAGATCCGGCGCGCCTCCTCCACCGCATCAATGATTACCCCGAGCCCCGGTTCGGTAAGGACGAGCGCCGCGGCGGAGCGCGCCGCATCGGTCGCTCCCGAAACCGCAATGCCCACCTCAGCCTGGCGGAGGGCCGGCGCGTCATTGACGCCATCGCCGGTCATCCCGACCAGATGATCCTGTTTTTGCAGCGCCTTGACGATCGCATACTTGTGCTCCGGGGCCACCTCGGCAAAGCCGTCCGCCTCAGCAATCTTCCGTACGGAAGCGGCGTCGAGTTCACCCTCCTTGGCGCCCTGCACCAGCGCCCCCGCCTCGAGAATATTACTGCCCAAACCGATCTCGGTTGCGATTTGCTTTCCGATTGCCACATTGTCCCCGGTAACCATCTTCACTGTGAGGCCGTGGCGCCGCGCCTGGTCGATCACCTCTTTGGCATCTTCCCGGGGAGGATCGGACAGTGGCAACAGCCCGAGAAAGGTCCAGCGCTCTCCGTCATCGCTGCGCGCCACGCCGAGCGTGCGGTTACCTTGCAAAGCGTACTTATCGACCTGCGCTTCGGCCTTTTTTCTGAGCTCGGCATCGGGTCGTGCCATATCCAGGATGACTTGAGGAGCGCCCTTGCTCACTCTG
>CAZOTG010000016.1:2221-15026 GCA_964582585.1 uncultured Chromatiaceae bacterium
CTCCCCCTTGGCGTCGGCGATCTCGGCTTCGGTGCGCTTGTGCACCGGATCGAAAGGCGTGAAGTTTTTCTGTGTATAGCGCTCCAGCACCTGCTCGTCCTCAAGCCCCTTGACCACGGCTAAATCGATCAGGTCGCGGTCATCCATGGGTGAAGCGAGCGCCCCCATCAGAATCAGTTCTTTTTCATCCGCGCCTCCGAAACACACCGGTTTGCCCAGGGTGAGCTTATTCTGCGTCAGGGTGCCGGTCTTATCCGAACACAGCACATCCATCCCGGCCATCTCCTCGATAGAGTCGAGCCGCGACACGATCGCCTTCATCTTCGAGAGCACCATGGCACCGACGGCCATCGTCACCGAGAGCACGGCCGGCATGGCCACCGGGATCGACGCCACGGTGAGGATAAGCGCAAACTCCAGCACGCGGAAAAACGGCGTCGAGCGGTATAACTCCTCACCCACCAGAATCGCCACCAGCACGAGGCTCATATAGATGAGATAGCGACCGATGGTCGTCACCGCCCGCTGGAAGTGCGAGACGTGCTGGGCTTCACCGACGAGTTGGGCGGTCTTGCCGAAGAAGGTGTTCATCCCGGTCGCAACGACAAGCCCGAGCATGGTCCCCTGCTTGGCGATGGAGCTTGAATAGGCGACATCATCGACCTTTTTATCGACCGGCAGAGACTCTCCGGTCAAGGCCGACTGATCGACGCTCAAATACTCGCCATCGAAGAGCTTGATATCCGCGGGTATGATCACCCCGAGGTGCAGGCGCACGATATCGCCGGGAACGAGCCCCTTGGCGTCGATCTCGTCCCACTCGCCGTCTCGCAGCACGCGGGCCTTGAGGGCCAGGGTCTTCTTGAGTTGCTCGATCGCGTTTCCAGCCTGATATTCCTCCCAGAACCCGACCACCGCATTAAACAACAGCAACACCAGGATGATGACCAGGTCCGCCCAGTGTCCGATCACGGCGGAGAGCACCGCTGCGGCTTCGATCATCCAGGCGATCGGTCCCCAGAAATAGCCCAGAAACTTGAGCAGCGGATTGACGTGCTTCTCTTCGAGGGCATTGGGCCCGTAGCGCTCGAGCCGCTGAGCCGCCTCTTGGTTGGAAAGGCCTTTTGCAGCGGAGCTGTCCAACGCCTTGAACAGGTCTTCCGCACTCATCTTCTCGGCGTCTTCCTTATTAAGTAACTTCGGCGTGGTTTGCGTTGCCATAATGGTCGATTCCTTTCCGCACGATTGCCTGTGCGTGTTTTAAGGTCATTTCTTGCCCGGGGCTGCCGCAATATCACCACCCCAGCGGTGGTGTACCAGAACCGCGATCGCCGCCGAGACCAGGCGCGCCAGGGGTGGATCGGAACGCGAGGGCAGAACAATCGGTACCCGGGCACCGATCACGATACCCGCCAAAGTGGCGGCGGCCAGGTATTCCAGATCCTTGGCCAGGATATTGCCGGCGCTGAGATCGGGGGTCAGCAAGATGTCCACATCCCCGGCGACGTCGCTGTCGATATGCTTGATCCGGGCGGCATCGCGGGAGATGGCGTTATCGAAGGCCAAGGGGCCGTCGACGACGGCGTTGCGGATCTGCCCGCGCTGCGCCATCTTGCTGAGGCAGGCCGCATCAATGGTCGAAGCAATGGCCGGCTGGATCACTTCTACGGCGGACAATGCAGCAACCTTCGGCAGCTCGATACCGAGCAACCTGGCCAAGTCCACGGCGTTCTGCACGATCGCGGCCTTGGTCATCAGATCGGGGTCAATGTTGATCGCCGCATCGGTGACGAACAGCAACTTGTGATAACTGGCCAACTCCACCACGAACACATGGCTAACCCGCCGCGCGGTCCTGAGGTGCTGTAGCACCGGGTGCATCAGCACATCCGTATGGATCCAGCCCTTCATGAGGGCCGCCGCATGTCCGTCAATCACCCGTTGCACACCGCACTGCGCTGCCTCCACGTCCGATTCCGCCTCGATGATCGGATAGGTGTTATGCGCACACCCCAGCCGCTCGCAGATAGGCTCAATGTCCTTGCTCCGTCCGATCAAGACCGGTTCGATCAATCCCGCCTGCGCCGCCTCATGCGCCCCGGCGAGCACGTGCTCCTCCCCGGCGTCGACGACCGTCAGCGGGATCGGGGTTAGGCCGCGGGCCAGATCCAGTATCTTGCCCATACGCTGCGGCACAGCGGCATGTTCTCGGTTCATAGCGGTTCCCCGTTACCTCGCAAAATTCTGCGGATTATGCGTCATCTGCTTTAGGCTTTTCCGGTGCGAATTCGTCAAGCGCCTCAATCAACGGCACCAGGTACATCAAGGCCGGTCCGCCGTGCATGAGCACGGCCTGGAAACCCGCTTCCACCAGTTCGTCGCGGGAGGCCCCGGTGCGCACGGCGTGCTTTACATGGACCGCGATGCACCATTCGCATTGCGCCGCCACCGACAGCCCCACATTGATGAGTTCCTTGTGCTTGGCGCTGAGCGCCGTCCCGCCTTCCGCCTTTTTCATGAAATTGAGAAAGGCGTTGATCTCGGCGGGATATTTGTCCTTGAGCCGTTCCGTCAGCCGTGTCACTTCTATTACCCGGTCGTTCATACGTCCCATGTTTCTCTCCTGGTTTCCTTCAGATCCTAATATTCGCTTTCCCTGCCATGGCCGAGTCGGCATAGTTTCCAAAACCACAACTGTCATTATGCCTCTTGGCGCGGCGGGCGATCGAGGCGCTTTTCCACGTCCAACACATGACGGGTGGTCTTGAGCACGGTATCGGGATTGAGGCTGATGGAATCGATGCCGATCTCCACAAGATATTCCGCCATCTCCGGATAGTCGGACGGCGCCTGGCCGCAGATGCCGGAGTGACGGCCGTTGCGCCGCGCCCCCTCCACCGTCTGGCGGATCAGTTCCTTGACGCCGGGATCGCGCTCGTCGAAATCGAAGGCGACAATCTCCGAGTCGCGGTCCACGCCCAAGGTGAGCTGGGTCAGATCGTTTGACCCGATGGAAAAACCGTCGAACAGCTTGGCGAAGGCATCGATCTGGACGACATTATTCGGTATCTCGCACATGACGTAGATCTCCAGGTCGTTTTCACCGCGCTCGAGGCCGTGCGCCGCCATCGCTTCCAGAACCTTCTGCCCCTCCTGCACCCGGCGGCAGAAGGGAACCATGAGCTTGACGTTGGTCAAGCCCATCACTTCGCGCACCCGCTTCATGGCAGCGCACTCCAGGGCGAAGCCCTCGGCGTAGGCGGGGTGGGTATAACGGGAGGCGCCGCGAAAGCCCAGCATTGGATTATCTTCCTGCGGCTCGAACCAGCGTCCGCCTCGGAGACTCGCGTATTCATTGGTCTTGAAATCCGACAGGCGCACGATCACCGGGCGAGGGTAGAATGCCGCAGCGATGGTCCCGACGCCCTCGGAAAGGCGGCTCACGAAATAGTCGGTCGGCCGTTCGAAGGAACGGGTCAGCTCATCAATTTCGGCGCGCACCTTGGGATCGTCGATCTTCTCCGGATGCACCAGCGCCATCGGATGCACCTTGATATCTTCGGCGATGATGAATTCCATACGCGCCAATCCCACACCGTCGTTGGGAAGAAACCGTGTCTGGAAGGCGATATCCGGATTGCCGATGTTGACCATCACGTGCGTCTGCGGCCTCTGCAAAGTGGACAGATCGGTGCGCACGCTTTTCACCGGGATGCGGCCGGCATACACGTGGCCGACGTCGCCCTCCGCGCAAGAGACGGTCACCTCCTCACCGGTGCGGATCGATTCGGTGGCGGTGTCGCAGCCGACCACCGCCGGCACACCCAGTTCGCGCGCGACGATGGCGGCGTGGCAGGTGCGTCCGCCGCGGTTGGTCACGATCGCCGCCGCGGTCTTCATCACCGTGCCCCAGTCCGGCGTGGTGGTGTCGGCCACCAACACCTCGCCGGGCTGGAAACGGTCCAACTGCGCCACATCGGTGATCACGCGCGCCGTACCGGTGGCGACCTTGCCGCCCACGGCGCGGCCGGTGACACGTACCTCGCCCTTGCCTTGCAGTTCATACTCTTCCAGGACATTCGCCGCTTTCTGCGAGGCCACCGTTTCCGGTCGCGCCTGTACCAGGTAGATCTTGCCGTCGATGCCGTCCTTGGCCCATTCCATATCCATGGGCACGGGGTGCCCGGCCTTGGCGCTGTAGTGCGCCTCGATCTTGATCGCCGCATCGGCGAGCTGCAGCACCTCGTCATCGCTGATGCAGAAACGCCGCTGATCCTTTTTCGGTGTGGGTACGTTGCGCGTCGTGTCGCGACCGGCGCTTTCCGCGTACACCATCTTGATTTCCTTGCCGCCCAGCGACCGGCGCAATACCGCACGGTGATCCGCCTTGAAGGTCGGTTTGAAGACATAGAACTCGTCCGGATCGACCGTTCCCTGCACGACGTTCTCGCCCAAGCCGTAGGCGCCGGTGATGAACACCACGTCGCGAAAGCCGGTTTCGGTATCGAGGGAAAAGATCACGCCGCTCGCCGCCAGGTCCGAGCGCACCATTTTCATCACACCCACCGAAAGCAATACTTTGAAATGGTCGAAACCGTTGTCGATGCGGTAACGAATCGCGCGGTCCATGAACAGGCTGGCAAAACAGCGCCGCACCGCGTCGAGGAGCTTGGCCTCACCGCTGATGTTAAGAAAGGTTTCATGCTGGCCGGCGAAACTGGCGGTGGGCAGATCCTCGGCGGTGGCGGAACTGCGCACCGCAACGGTCAACTGCGGCCCGTATTCGTCCTCGAGCTTGCGGTAGGCCTCGACTATCTGCCCGGCAAGGTCCTCCGGCAGGGGCGCGCCGTAGACAATCTCACGCGCTCGTCGCGCGCGGCGCGCCAGGTCATTCACGTCATTCACATTCACGCCGTCTAACGCCTGGTGTAGCTCAGTCCACGCGTCCGTCTGATCGAGCACATAGCGGTAGGCCTGGGCGGTGACCGCGAAGCCGTTGGGGACGTTGACGCCGTGGGGAGTCAACTCGCGGTACATCTCGCCCAGCGAGGCGTTCTTGCCGCCCACCAAGGGCACATCATCGATGCCGATATCTTTGAAATAGCGGATGAATTGTTGATCTGATTTCATTTAATCGCCTCCGTAATATAGATACGGGCCGGATGCCACTCTCACATTCGATCAAACCTTATAGCCTGAACTGGTCGGATCATGGTCGCCTGAGCCCTCTTCGCCCCTGACCCCATCGAACACGATGAGCAATACCGGCTTGTGGTTCATCAGGTAGTTCGCCTTCCATATCTTGCTCTCAGCCTGCGCCGAGATCTTTAATGGGCCGAAGGACATATCCGGTTATACTCATCTGAGATCTTTGCCCGATCAGACCAACCAACGTTCCTCGTCGGCGCGCGTCAACAACCTGAGATTAATACTCAGTCAGCCCTCCGCCCCCCAATTGCATAGTCTTGGAGTACCTTGATGTAATTTGCTCGTTCAAAAGCGGTGGGATCTGCAATATTCCGGTGGCTCATGCGTCCGCGAATAGTCTGCAGTGTTTCCAGGTCCCGTGCGGCAAGCCAACTTTCCAGCCCGGCAAGAATCTGCCCCACGTGACCGATCCCGTGCCGGAGGAGTGACGACGTGGTCATGATGACGTCAGCGCCCGCCAACAGATACTTCACGACTTCATTGATGCTGTCGACGCCGGTACTCGCCGCAAGCGATGCCTTGATCCGCCCTGACAATATTCCAATCCAAAGCAGCGGCAATCGGATTTCGTAGGGCCTGCTGAGCTCAAGATCCGATACCAGAGCCAGCCGCGCGAGATCGATATCCGGTTCATAGAACCGGTTGAACAGTACCAAACCGTCGGCACCGGCCTCGTCGAGTTGCAAAGCCATGTGACCGATAGCGCTGAAATACGGGCCGATCTTGACCGCGACCGGACATGTCACCGTCTCCTTCACGGCTTTGAGGACATCGAGGTAGCGTTGCTCGACCTCGCGTCCCGACAAAGCGAGGTCCGAAGGAATGAAATAGATGTTCAACTCGATCGCACTCGCTCCTGCCTCCTCTATCCGCCGCGCGTAATTGATCCAACCTTGATCCGTCACACCGTTGAGACTGGCCACGACCGGGATATCGACCGCCTTAACGGCGCGTTGGACCAGATCGACGTAGCGTTCTGGATCCATGGCATAGACGGTTTGGGCGGGGAAATAGCTCAAGGCTTCCGCGTAGCTGTCCACACCGGCGGTGGTGAACTCGTCGATCAGATGCTGCTCTTGCTCGATCTGCTCCTCGAAGACGGAAGGCAGCACGACAGCTCCGACACCGGCGTCCTCCAGGCGCCGGATGTTGTCGAGCTCACCGGTGAGCGGACCCGCGCCGGCCACCAGCGGATTTCTCAGCTCGAGCCCCAGATAGCGCGTTGTCAAATCCATAAGGCAGGTACTCCTTCAAGTGGATGCCAATAACCCGTGCTTCACGCGATTCGGCCGGACGCCGTCGCCCGGATCGGCGACGATCCATCCTACAAACTTGCGAACTGCTCGTAACTGCGATACTTCTCCTCGACGTCCGCCTGCGCCTGGCGCAGCAGTTCCTCCGCCTCCGCCGGCCGCGTGAGCGTCAAAGCCCGGTACCGCAGTTCGTTGTAGGCATAGTCCTTGAGCGGAATGGTCGGCCGCGGCGAGTCCAGCCGGAACGGATTCTCGCCGATCCCGCGCATGGCCGGATTGTAGCGGAACAGCGGCCAGTAGCCGCTGGCCGTTGCCAGGTCCTGTTGCCTCATGCCGAAGCGCAAATCGAAGCCGTGCGCGATGCAATGGCTGTAGGCAAGAATTAAGGATGGCCCCTGATACGCCTCCGCCTCGCGAAAGGCCTGCAAAGTCTGCTGCGGATTGGCGCCCATGGCGATTTGGGCCACGTACACATTGCCGTAGGCAATGGCTTGCAGCGCCAGGTCCTTGCGCGGCACGCGCTTACCCGCGGCGGCGAACTTGGCGATCGCACCCAAAGGCGTCGCCTTCGAGGCTTGCCCGCCCGTGTTCGAGTAAACTTCCGTGTCGAGCACCAGGACGTTGACGTCGCGACCGCTCGCCAGGACGTGGTCGAGGCCGCCATAGCCGATATCATATGCCCACCCGTCGCCGCCCACGATCCAGATACTGCGCCGGACCAGATGATCAACGACGGTGAGCAGGTCGCGTGCCGTCTCATTGCGTTCGGCGAACTTGAGCAGCTTGGTCTTGAGCTCGGCGATACGGATGCGCTGGGCGCGGATCTCGGACTCACGGACCTGAGGCGCAGTCAGTATGGCGGTGACGAGCTCCTCGCCGAGTTCGGATGAAAGGGACTTGAGGCGGGTGGCCGCGAGATCAAGATGCTTGTCGGCCGTAAGGCGAAACCCGAGCCCGAACTCCGCGTCGTCCTCGAACAACGAGTTCGACCAGGCGGGGCCACGGCCCTCGCGGTCCATGCTCCACGGGGTGACGGGGAGGTTGCCGCCGTAGATCGACGAACAGCCGGTGGCGTTGGCGACCATCATCCGATCGCCGAACAGCTGCGAAAGAAGCTTGAGATAAGGCGTCTCACCGCAGCCGGCGCAAGCACCCGAGAACTCGAACAACGGTTCGAGGAATTGGACGCCGCGCACATTTTCGAAGTCGACCCGCGCGCGGTCGTTGACCGGAAGCCGCTCGAAGAAGCCGATATTCTCGCGCTCCGCCTTGAGCAAGGGGATCTTCTGCTCGAGATTGATCGCCTTCACGTGCGGCTCCACGGGGCTGTGCGCCGGACAGGCTTCTATGCAGAGACCGCACCCCGTGCAGTCCTCGACGTAAAACTGCAGGCTGAAGCGAACGTCCGGATAGCCGCGCGCGTTGATCGGTGCCGATTTGAAGCTCGGCGGCGCATCAGCGAGCCGGAATTCTTCGTAATACTTAGCGCGGATGACGCTGTGCGGGCACACGAAGCTGCATTGGCCGCACTGGACACACAGATCCGGCCGCCACACGGGCACCCGGTCGGCAATGTTGCGCTTTTCCCAGACGGCCGTGCCCGACGGAAAGGTCCCGTCCACCGGCATCAGACTCACGGGAATCCGGTCGCCCAGGCCTTGGAACATCCGAGCGGTCACCTCGCGCACGAATGACGGGGCGTTCGCCGGCACGGGCAGCGCACGGTCGAACGGGCTAGTCGCCTCGGCCGGTACCGGCACTTCATGGAGCCGGGACAAGGCTTCGTCAACGGCCTTGAAGTTGCGCTGCACGACCTCCTCGCCCTTCGATCCATAGGACTTGCGGATGGACTCCTTGATTTGCGCGATCGCCTGTTCGCGCGGCAGGACACCCGAAATCGCGAAGAAGCAGGTCTGGAGGACGGTGTTGGTGCGGGTCTTAAGGCCAACCTCCCGCGCCACCTTGGTAGCATCGATCGTGAAGAACTTCAGCTTCTTGTCGATCATCTGCTGCTGAATCGAGCGCGGCAGGTGATCCCACACCTCATCCGGCCCGTAGGGGCTATTGAGCAGAAATACGGCGCCGGGCCCGGCGAGCCTTAAGACGTCCAGCCGCTCGAGAAAATGGAACTGGTGACAGCCGACGAAGTTCGCGGAGCTGATGAGGTAGGGCGAGCGGATCGGGCGCGGTCCGAAGCGCAGATGCGATACGGTCTGGGCCCCGGACTTGTGGGAATCATAGACGAAATAGGCCTGGGCGTAGAGGCCGGGTTGCCCGGCGATGATCTTGGCGCTGTTCTTGTTGGCACCGACCGTGCCATCGGCACCCAAACCATAGAACACGGCGCGCACGGCGTCGTCCGGTTCGATGGAATAGCCCGGCTCAACTTCGAGGCTGGTGTGCGTGACGTCATCGACGATGCCCACGGTGAAGCCGTGCCTGGGCTGCGAACTTTTCAGCTCGTCGAACACCGCCTTGGCCATGGCGGGGGTAAAATCCTTGGATGACAGTCCGTAGCGTCCGCCGATGACCCTGGGCATCGTCGATCGCAGACCGCTGGAAACGGCCCGGGCAAGGGATTCCACGACATCGAGATAAAGGGGTTCGCCGCCGGCGCCGGGCTCCTTGGTCCGATCGAGCACCGCGACCGCGCGGCAGGTTTCGGGCAATACCGCCAGGAAATGTGACGCCGCGAAGGGGCGATACAGGCGCACCTGCACAACGCCGACCTTTTCGCCGGTCCGTCGCAGCGTCGCCGCCGTCCCAAGTGCCGTCTCGGCCCCGGAGCCCATCAGGATAACGACGCGCTCCGCGTCGTCCGGGCCGTCATAGTCGAAAAGACGATATTGCCGTCCGGTCAGGCGGGCAAAGTGATCCATCGCCGCCTGCACGATGCCCGGGACCGCGGTGTAGAAGCTGTTCACTGCCTCACGACCCTGGAAGAAAGCGTCCGGATTCTGCGCCGTACCGCGGATGAAGGGATGCTCGGGGTTAAGCGCGCGCGATCGGTGGTCGTGCACTCGTTCGTCGTCGATCATCGCCCGAATATGGGCATCGCTCACCACCGTCAGCGTATTGATCTCGTGTGATGTCCTGAACCCATCAAAGAAATGGACGAACGGAATCCGTGAACCGAGCGTCGCGGCCTGGGCGATCAGCGCCGAGTCATGGGCCTCCTGGACCGATGCCGACGCCAGCATGGCGAATCCGGTGGTGCGCGTCGCCATCACGTCGGAATGGTCGCCGAATATCGACAGCGCCTGGGCCGCCACGGAACGTGCGGCGACGTGAAAGACGGTCGATGTGAGCTCCCCCGCAATCTTGAACATGTTGGGGATCATCAGCAACAGCCCCTGGGAGGCCGTAAAGGTCGTCGTCAGGGCGCCCGCCTGGAGCGCGCCGTGCACCGCCCCGGCGGCGCCGCCCTCGCTCTGCATCTCTTGGATGACGGGAACGTTGCCCCAAATGTTCCGGATTCCCGCGGCCGCCCATTCATCCGCGAGCTCGGCCATCGGCGAGGCCGGCGTGATCGGATAGATCGCGCACACCTCGTTGACCCGATAGGCGACATGCGCCACCGCCGTGTTGCCATCCATGGTGGCGACTTGCGCGTCCATGTCAGTCATGGCCGGCGGGCTCGGGCACCATCTCGATTGCATGACACGGGCAGTGCTCGAAGCACACCGCGCAGCCGGTGCATTTTTCGTAGTCGTAACGATACCGCCGGCCCGGCCCGAGCTTGATGATTGCATCCTCCGGACAGGCGGCGTAACAGGTGTCGCATTCGAAGCAGTTGCCGCAGGACAGGCAGCGCTGCGCTTCGTAACGCGCTTCCCGTTCCGCAAGGCCGGCAACGACTTCCTCGAAGCCGCGCACTCGCTCCGCGACGGCCAGGATTTTCTGCAGGCTGGAAATGGCATCGCTGTAGACGGGCAGATGCAACATGTCGAAGCTCACCAGCGGATGTTTCTGCGGCCGTTCGAGGGGACTGCCGCGCAGCCACGCGTCGATATGCCGTGCCGCGCGCTTACCATGACCAACGGAGGCGGTGACCGATCGTTCGCCGGGCACCAAATCCCCCCCGGCGAAGACACCGGGACAGCCCGTCATCATGTCGGGACCGACTCTGACCCCACCGTCCTGCGTGAACTCGATGCCCGGCACCTGACGGAGAAAACCACTGTCGGGCTCCTGGCCAACCGCCAATATCACTGCGTCGGCCTTGAGCGTCTCGAAGCGGCCGGTCGGCTGCGGCCGCCCGTTGGCGTCGAGGTCCATGACCTCGACGGTGAGCTCCGGACCGACGATCTCCCGAATCGTGGTAAGCCATTTGATCTTGACGCCTTCCTCGACCGCCTCGTTCACCTCGAAGGCATGGGCGGGCATGTGCGCACGGTCGCGGCGGTAGACGATGAGGGCCTCATCGGCGCCCAGGCGCTTCGCCGTACGAGCCGCATCCATCGCCGTGTCGCCGCCGCCGTAAACCACGACGCGCCGACCGAGGCGCGGCGGCTCACCGTTGGGAACGTCATGCAAAAGCGAAGCGGCATTGAGGACCCGGCCGGCGTCGCGCGCCGGGATATCGACATGCTTACTCAGCCCGGCACCGATGGCGATGAACACCGCGTCGAAGCCGCCGGCGTTTTTCTCGGCGAGCAAATCCCGAACCTTGTGGTTGGTGACGATGTTGACGCCCATGGCCTCGATGCGCACGATCTCGCGCATCAAGTCGGCGCGCGGCAGGCGGTAAGCCGGAATGCCGAAATGCATCATGCCGCCGGCCACCGGCCCCGCATCGTGGATCTCCACCGTGTGCCCGAGACGGGCGAGGTGATAGGCGGCCGACAGTCCGCTCGGCCCGGCGCCGATGATCAGCACACGTCTGCCGGTGGGAGGCCCCTCGACTCTGAACGGCCATCCTTCCCGCGCAGCGAGGTCACCGAGAAAGCGCTCTATGGCGTGGATACTTACCGGTGCATCGAGTTTGCCGCGATTGCAACCCGCTTCGCAAGGATGATAACAGACCCGGCCGTGCACCGCCGGCATCGGATTGTCGCGCACCAGCATTTCCCACGCCTGACGATACTTACCCGCCTGCGCCAAATCGAGCCACGCCTGGATGTTTTCCCCGGCCGGACAGGCGGTATTGCAGGGCGGAAGCAAGTCCACGTATTCCGGGCGTCGCGTCCGGACAGGACCTGTTCCCGTCTCGCGGGTAAGGTCGATAACCGGCGTCATATCTCTAAGCATGGCACTCCTCTGACCAACTCCGGAACTTACGCTTGAGCACTTCGACCACCGTCAGTATTGCTTGCTGCCCGCAGTGGTCATGCAATCCCTTCCTCACGAACCATACTGACCCCAAAGGGCGGCGATGGGGTTTCGAGAGCGACACATGCTGGCGCTGCGCGCTTTCCTGCACAATCTTGAACGGCATACGCCCTTCAAACAGGCAGATACAGCACAGACCCGCGCCCTACTCGGACAGTACACTCGCCACTGCCCTTCGGCCAGCGCCGAGGCAGTAGGCGTACCGCCAGGTCAGCTGCCGATCTCAATCACATCAAATTTCCCGATGCCTCGCTCCTTTGCCCTACGCCACGCCTCGTCGACCACCCCGATCTTGCTCACAGCACCTGGGAGCAGATTCACCTCACTGCCGTGCACCGCACGACATTAACCAACAAAGGCGTTTGACATCAAATAATCCAAATAGGACTGCAAGGCCGGCGGGAGCGTGATAAACATGACTACCGCCGCTTCCTCGGAGCAGCGCATTACATAAGAAGGCACCTTGGCGGCGATTTCGTCTTCGATGAATTCCACCCGTACCACCTTTTCCTTATCAATTGCACTCAGCTTATCCGTTTCGATAACAGCACCACCGTGACTGATATTGCGTGTAAGCCCTCGCAAGAATGTACCATCGTTGGTATGGACAACAACGTTCATCGGCGCCTGAATTCTCGTATCCAATCGATGCTCCATGATCCACTCCTTGTCCTCGAGAATATTCGAAAAAAAACGCGCATGGTTATTTACATGGCTCGGGTACTCCAGGCCTCATGCTATCGCAGGGATGTGCTGCTCGGTCACCACGATGCTCGTCAACAGATCAAGGCCTTTGACCTTGATACGTCTCTTACTCTTGACCATTTATTGCGCATATCTCGCCCCTCGGAATTGATTTTCTACATGCATTAAGGTCCTCATTGGTCCTCCTTCACTGCACCGACATCCAAATTGGGGTCCTTGGTTCCACCTCGATGACCAAGCGCGTTTTTGCCTAGCGCCGGAACAAGCTGATCAGCCGACCGCCGACCGCACCACCGCTTAGCAGAAGC
>CAZOTG010000017.1:0-11713 GCA_964582585.1 uncultured Chromatiaceae bacterium
CATAAACACACGGTGATTGCCCTGACTGCCATTTATGGAGTCGGAAGGTCGAGCGCGCGCGATATCTGTCAAGCGACGGGTGTGGCGCCGGACGCCAAGGTGAAGGATTTGACCGAAGCGGAGCTGGAAGCGCTGCGCGGCGAAATCGGCAAGCGTAAGGTCGAAGGTGACCTGCGCCGTGATATCTCGATGAACATCAAGCGCTTGATGGATCTGGGCACCTTTCGCGGCCTGCGCCATCGCCGCGGTCTGCCGGTGCGCGGTCAGCGTACCCGAACCAATGCCCGGACCCGCAAGGGCCCGCGTCGCATGGTTAAGAAATAGTAACGGTTAAGATCACTAGGAATCATCTGTATGGCTAAAGCGACAGCGCGCGCCCGCAAGCGCGTAAAAAAGAGTGTGGTGGATGCCGTGGCCCATGTCCAGGCGTCGTTCAACAACACCATCATCACCATCACCGACCGCCAGGGCAATGCCCTGTCGTGGTCGTCCGCCGGGGCCTGCGGATTCAAGGGTTCGCGGAAGAGCACCCCCTTCGCCGCCCAAGTGGCGGCGGACAAGGCCGGCCAGGCGGCCGCCGAGTTCGGGGTCAAGAATGTGGATGTGCTGGTCAAGGGACCGGGGCCGGGGCGGGATTCCGCGGTCCGCGGGCTGCATTCGGCGGGATTCAAGGTCAACAGCATCACCGATGTGACCCCCATCCCGCATAACGGTTGCCGGCCGCCGAAGAAGCGCCGCGTCTAGGTTCTGGAGGTTATATAGTGGCGAAGTATATTGGTCCGAAGTGTCGTCTCTGCCGTCGCGAGGGGGAAAAGCTGTTCCTCAAGGGCGAGAAATGTTTTACCGCCAAGTGCGCGGTGGAGAAGCGCAGCTTTCCGCCCGGCCAGCATGGCCAGCGCCGCGGGCGCTTGTCCGATTACGCGGTTCAGCTGCGCGAGAAGCAGAAGCTGCGTCGCATCTATGGCGTATTGGAAAACCAGTTCCGCGGTTATTACGGCGAGGCGTCGCGCCGCAAGGGTTCCACCGGCGAACGTCTGCTGCAGTTGCTGGAGTGTCGTCTGGATACGGTGGTGCATCGCATGGGCTTCGGCGCTTCCCGTTCCGAGGCGCGTCAGCTGGTGCGCCATGACGGTATCTTCGTCAACGGACGCAAGGTCAATATTCCCAGCTATCAGGTCAAACCCAGCGATGTCATCGCGGTAGCGGACGAGGCCAAGAAGCAGTTGCGCATCCAGGCCGCCCTGGAGTTGGCGCAGCAGCGCGGCATCGCCGATTGGTTGGAAGTTGACGTGGAGAAAATGCAGGGTGTCTTCAAGGCCGTCCCCGAGCGGAGTGATTTGCCGCCCGAGATCAACGAACATCTGGTGGTTGAGTTGTACTCGAAGTAAGGGTGTCGTTGGAAGCTCGGCTGGGCATGGGTGCGGAGTGATTCGCACATAGATTTTTAGAGAGGGTGTTTCATGCAAGTCTCAATTGCAGAATTTTTAAAGCCACGGTCGGTGGATGTGCAGGTCGCTGATCCAAGCCGAGCCAAGATCAGCATCGAGCCCCTGGAGCGGGGCTTCGGTCATACCCTGGGCAATGCCCTGCGCCGCATCCTGTTGTCGTCCATGCCCGGTGCCGCGGTGACCGAGGTGGAGATCGACGGGGTGTTGCACGAGTACACCACCATTGAAGGCGTCCAGGAGGACGTCATCGAGATCCTGCTCAACCTCAAGGGCCTGTCAATCCGCATGGACGGCCGCGACGAGGCCATGGTGACCCTGAAGAAGAAGGGCGCTGGCTCCGTGTTGGCCAAGGATATTGAGTTGGGCCACGACATCGAGATCATCAATCCCGATCACCTCATCGCGAACCTCAACAAGGCCGGCGAACTCAACATGACGCTCAAGATCGAGCGCGGCCGCGGCTATCAGCCCGCCGTCGCCCGGCAGATCCCCGGCGAGACCACCCGGCCCATCGGCAAGTTGCAGTTGGATGCCTCCTTCAGCCCGGTACGCAAGGTCTCCTACGTAGTGGAGAGCGCCCGCGTCGAGCAGCGCACCGACCTGGACAAGCTTGTGCTGGAGCTGGAGACCGATGGCAGCATCGATGCGGAAGAAGCAGTGCGCCGCGCCGCCTCCATCCTGCGCGAGCAGTTGTCGGTGTTCGTCGATCTGGAAGGCAAGGAAGAATCCCGCGCCGCGGCCCCCGAGGCGGAGATGGATCCGATCCTGTTGCGTCCCGTGGACGATCTGGAGCTGACGGTGCGCGCCGCCAATTGCCTGAAGGCGGAAAATATCTATTTCATCGGCGATCTGATTCAGCGTACCGAGGTGGAGCTGCTCAAGACTCCCAACCTCGGCAAGAAGTCGCTGACCGAAATCAAAGACGTGCTGGCCTCTCACGGTCTGTCCCTGGGCATGCGCCTGGAGAACTGGCCGCCAGCGGGCTTGGCTGAAAAGGCCAACAAGGAGCCGATTTCCGCCTAATCATTTTGGTGTTTGGATTGATGAAAACCCTCACCCCTAGCCCTCTCCCGGAGGGAGAGGGGGAGTCGGTAAAAAGATTTTGGAGACTCGACGATGCGTCATCGCAATAGTGGGCGGCAACTCAGCCGTAACAGCAGTCACCGCAAGGCGACCCTGCGCAACATGGCGTCGTCGCTGGTGCGCCATGAGGCCATCAAGACCACCCTGCCCAAGGCCAAGGAATTGCGCCGCGTGGTGGAACCCTTGATCACCATGGCCAAGCGCGACAGCGCCTCGGCGCGGCGTCTGGCCTTCAACCGCACCCGTGACCGCGAGGTGGTGACCAAGCTGTTTAACGAGCTGGGTCCCCGTTACCAGGCGCGGCCCGGCGGCTACCTGCGCATTCTCAAGTGCGGCTTCCGTGCCGGCGACAAGGCGCCCATGGCCTATGTGGAGCTGGTGGACCGACCCGCCCCTGAGGCCGTCAAAGGGGAATGAGGCCGATATACTAATAATAAAAGAGCCGGGCACTGCCCGGCTTTTTTATGTGGGGTTCGGCATGATTTACAATATCCCGGGGGAGAGTGATCATGAATGAACCGACGATGATCGCATTGTTCACGGACTTCGGCGCCGCCGGCCCCTATGTGGGTCAGATGAAGGCGGCGATCTATCGCGAGCTGCCGCAAGCGACCCTCGTCGATCTCATGGCCGATGCCCCCGCCCACAATCCCCGCGCTGCCGCCTACCTCCTTGCCGCCCTTTCCCGGGAATTCCCCGCCGGCACGGTGTTTCTATGCGTGGTGGACCCCGGTGTCGGCGATCCCGGGCGGCGGCCGGCGGCGGTGGCCGTCGACGGCCAGTGGTTCGTGGGGCCGGACAATGGGTTGTTCAACGTCCTAGTCATGGGCGGCGGGAACGTGCAGTGGTGGGATATCACCTGGCGGCCGGCGCGACTGTCCGCCTCGTTTCACGGCCGCGACCTGTTCGCGCCGGTGGCGGCACGTATCGCCCGCGGCGAAGCGCCGCCAGGGACGGCTTGCGCATTGCAGGATCGCCTGTTGCCTGGCTGGCCGCAGGATCTGGCGGAGATCATCTACATCGACCATTTCGGCAATGCCGTTACCGGTATTCGTGCGTCGGAACTCTCCGATGAGCGGCGCCTGCAGTTGCAGGATCGCAGCATGGCCCATGCGCGCACCTTTTCGTCGGTACCGGAGGGGCAGGCGTTCTGGTACGAGAACGCCAACGGCCTGGCGGAGATCGCGGTAAATCGAGGCAGGGCCGATGAGGTTTTGGGTGCAATGATCGGCGCCAAGATCCACGTTGTGTGAAATGAGAATGCTGTTATGATGCGGCAAAGGGAGATCATAGCGCGCCTTCAGGAAATAGCGGGGGCATTGTCCAGGGAGGATAGTCAAACCTTATTGGCCTTTGCGGAATTTCTGGCTACGCGCGCCGACGAACGGCCGATAGCGCTTCCCCTGGCTCCCCCCACACTAGGACCGGGGCCGGAGGGGGAGAGCGTGGTGGCGGCGATGAAACGCCTGTCTGCGCACTACCCCATGCTGGATAAAGCCAAGTTGTTGGATGCCGCTTCCCGGCTGATGGGCGAGCATGTATTGCGCGGGCGCAAGGCGCCCGAGGTCATCACCGATCTGGAAAAGCTGTTCGACAGCCACTATCAAGCCCTCTTGCAGAAAGAGCATCGCGATTCATGACGGAGATTCTCAACCGCTGGTTTAAGAAATATTTCTCGGACCCTGAGGGAGTCATCCTCGCCATGCTGCTGGTGGTGGGGTTCGGCGTGGTGATCTTTCTCGGCGATATCCTGGCGCCGGTGCTGGCCAGCATCGTGATTGCCTATCTCCTGGAGGGCGTGGTCAATGTCTTCGAGCGGCGCGGCGTCCACCGCATAGTGGTGGTGGTGTCGGTGTTCTTCATGTTCTTGGCGCTGTTGCTCCTGCTGTTTTTCGGGCTGATTCCGCGGGTCACTGCGCAGGCCGCTCAACTGGTAGTGGACCTTCCCAGCATGATCGACAAGGGTCAGCAGATGTTCAACCGCCTGCCGGATCTTTATCCCCGCTTCATCAGCCAGGATCAGGTTAAGCAGATAATGGATGCGCTGGAATCCGGCGCCGCCGCCCTGGGCAAACATGCCCTGTCGTTTTCCCTGACCACCATCATGAGCGTCTTCACCGTGCTGCTTTATCTGGTGCTGGTGCCGGTGCTGGTGTTTTTCCTGCTCAAGGACAAGAGAAAGATTCTCGACTGGATGTCGTCGTTGCTGCCGCGGCAACGGGCCCTGGCCACCCGGGTGTGGCTGGAGATGGACCGGCAGATCGGCAATTACGTGCGCGGAAAGTTCGCGGAGATCGTCATTGTCGGCGATGTCGCCTACGTGGCCTTCGCCCTGATGGGATTGAAATATTCCATGCTGCTGGCGGTATTAGTGGGCTTGTCGGTGATCGTCCCTTATATCGGCGCGGTGGTGGTGACCGTGCCGGTGCTGCTCATCGCCTTTTTCCAGTGGGGATGGAGTTCGGACTTCGCCTATGTGATGGCCGCCTATACCGTCATCCAGGCCCTGGACGGTTATGTGCTGGTACCCTTGCTGTTCTCCGAGGCCGTCAATCTTCATCCCATCGCCATCATCGTGGCGATCCTGATGTTCGGCGGTATATGGGGGTTCTGGGGGGTATTCTTCGCCATTCCCCTCGCCACCTTGGTCAAGGTGCTCATTATCGCCTGGCCGCGCAGAGAGGAAGAGGCGGTGAGCGGCCAATTTTGATCGTTACGTCGTTTGCGCGATCATCGCTACGGGAGTCCGGTTACGGTATGCCCGCCATAACCTGCTTATGATTCGAACCGAACGACATGCAGCATAATCTCGCAAAGCTAAGTCGCAAGGCCGAGGCCTTATTTCAGCAAAATCGACTGGCCGAGGCCAAAGTCGCTTTTCGAAAAATCTGTAAGGCCATGCCCAGGAATGCCGAGGCCTGGTTGAATTTCGGCGCGGTGGTCGGTCTGCTCGGGGAATTTCCGGAAGCCGAGGTAGCATTCCGGCGCGTAATAGAGATCAATCCGCATCTCCCTCAGGGTTACTTTAATCTCGGCAAATTGCTGGTGTTGCTGGGAAGGATGCATGAGGCGGAAGCCTGCTGGCGAACCTATGTGGGTATCGAGCCCACGCAGCCGGAAGGACAGTATCAACTGGCCAGGGTGCTGAAGAACCTTGGCCGGTTCGCAGATGCATTGCCTTTCTATCGCGAGGCGCTGCGTCTGAGCCCCGACGCGGCGGAGGTGTCGCTTGACTATGGCGAAACGCTGCAACTCCTGGGTCGCTTCGACGAGGCGGAAGCCACATACCGGCAGGTGCTCGCACTCAGTCCGGCCGACGCCAATGCCTATCTAAAGCTGGCGCATCTTTACGGCATGAGCCATCGCTTCGAACAGTCCACAGAGGCATTGCAGCAGGCGCTCAGGCTCGATCCCGGGATGAAGGGGGCCGTTTCCCGGCAGTCCGCCACCACCGCCATATGGCAAGGTAAATTCATGGAGGCCTTGGCGCATTACGATGAAGCCCTGGCCTTGCAGCCAGACAATATTGAGCTGCGCTGGGAGCGCTCATTGCATCTGCTGAGACTGGGTCGTTATCAGGAAGGCTGGCGTGAATACGAGGTACGCACCCGATACTGGAAATGGCGGGATGTGATGCATTCCTACAAGTTTGTCCAGCCGCGATGGGACGGCAGTCCCTTGGAGGGGCGTACCATCCTGATCTATGCCGAACAGGGTTTCGGAGACAATATCCAATTCAGCCGATACCTGCCGCTCATCTCCGAAGGCGGTGGAAAGATATTGTTCTATTGCCAGGAAGAATTATTGCGCCTGTTTCGGCGCATGAAGGGCATAGACAGGGTCGAGGCGCGTAGCGACAAGGTATTAGCGGAGCGCTTTGACGTACATGCCCCCATCATGAGCCTGCCGTATCTCTTCGATACCCGCGTTGAAACCATTCCGGCGCGGATCCCTTATTTGACAGCCGACCCGGACGCCGTCGCTCGCTGGCGTGCGCGTATGAATCCGGCGCGATTCAACATCGGCCTGGTATGGGCCGGGCGGCCTACATATATGGAAAATTATTGGCGTTCTTTAACGGTCCGGGCTCTGTCCCCGCTGGCGGGCACGGGCCCCGTGACCTTCTACGCCCTGCAAAAAGACGCTGTGGCCGCCGAGGTCGAAACGATTTCCTCGCTGTTGGACATCAGGGATTTATCGGCGGATCTGCATGATTTCGACGATACCGCCGCCGTGATAAGCAATCTGGACCTGGTGATCAGCGTGGATACCGCCGTGGCCCATCTCGCCGGCGCGCTGGGTCGGCCCACCTGGACCTTACTACACTTCCCTTCCGACTGGCGGTGGCTGACGGACCGGGAGGACAGTCCCTGGTATCCAACTATGCGATTGTTTCGTCGTGCCCCGGACGAGGAGTGGGTGGCCGTGATAAAGCGAGTCGCCTCGGAATTGGCCGTGTTGGTGTCCCGTTCGGCGAAGTGATGGAGACGGCTCGGTAGGCGTTCGTTACGCTTGTAAAATCAAAGGGTCTATCCGTCAGCGCGTCGACAGAATGAACTGCATGAATTTTTTCAATAACTCGGGATCCCATTTTCCGGCGTCGCATTCCTTGTTCAGCACTTCAAAGGCCTCTTCTACGGACACGGCACCCTTGTAGGGCCGCTCGGTGGTCAGGGCGTCGAAGGCATCGACCAGGCTGAAGGCCCGCGCGATCAGTGGTATCTCTTCGCCCGCCAGCTTGTCGGGATAGCCATTGCCGTTCCAGCTCTCGTGGTGATGGCGCACGATCGGCACTACCCGCCGCATGCTGCGCAGGGGGGCGAGCAATTCCGCGCCGATCACCGGGTGTTGCTGCATGATCGCCCATTCCTCTGCGTCGAGTTTTCCTTTTTTCAGCAGCACGGCGTCGGGAATGCCGATCTTGCCGATATCGTGCAGCACCCCGGCGCGCGCCAGGGCCTTGATGTCGGGGGGCGGCAGGCCGAGGTATGCGCCGAAGGCTGACCCGATACGAGTGAGGCGATCACAGTGGTTGCCGGTGTTCTTGTCCTTGGCCTCGACGTTCTTGGCGATGCTGGCGAGGATCTTCTCCGCGTCGTCCAGGTCCGCCGTCAAACGCCGCAGGCGGGCCAAGGAGCGAACCCGCGTGGTCAACTCCAGGCGATCGAAGGGCTTGGAGACGAAGTCGTCGCAGCCGGCCTCGATGCCGCGGATGCGGTCGTCGCGCGAGTCCAATGCGGTGATCATGATGATCGGTATCAGCCGGGTATCGGGATCGTTCTTGAGTTGCGCGCAAATCTCGAAGCCGTTGACCTCAGGCATCATGACGTCGAGCAATACCACGTCGGGTTCCTGTTCGTGGACCAGTTCCAGCCCTTTGCGCGGATCGTTGGCATAGGCGAGGTTGAAGCCGGCGATTTCACACGCCGCCTTGAGCACGGCGATGGCGCTGGGCTCATCGTCTATGGCGACGATATGCACCGGTCGATCGGCCAGCGCGTCCAAGCGCAATTTTGCGGGTTTGGTGAATGATCCGTCGTGTTCCGCTGACGGTTGTTGGAATGCGATGGCGCGTGCGGTCATGGCTGTCAAGTACCTCGGGTTGCAGGGATTTTAGTGATGAGTATCTCGAGTTCTTTAAGGCTGAATGGCTTGGAAAGATAGGCGTCGGCGCCGGCCTCGAGGCAGCGTGCGCGATCTTCGGCCATGGCCAAGGCCGTCAGGGCGACGATGTAGAGTTTTTCGGTGCGCCGGTCGCGGCGCAATCTCACGATGGCCTCGAAGCCATCGATGCCCGGCATCTGGATATCCATCAGCACCACGTCGGGGAGCAGCTGCGTTGCCGCTTCAATCCCGTCCAAGCCGTTGCCTGCTGTTACCACGTGATAGCCGCGATTTTGCAGGTAATCGCGGACATGAGTAACGTTGGCGGCGTTGTCCTCCACAATCAGCACCTTGCCGCCGGTGCCGGGCGTGCGCTCCGTGGACGGGCGGTCATGCGCTGCCAAGGCGGGCCGGTCGATTTCCGCCGTCGCCTGCGAGGCATGAGGGGCACGTGGTCCAGGGAGTATGACGGTGAAGCGGCTGCCGCGGCCGGGGGTGCTGTCGATCTCCATGCGCCCACCATGCATCTCGCTCAGGCGTGCCGCCAGCGACAATCCCAGGCCGGTGCCGGCGTGTTGACGCGCCAGGTCGCCATCGAGTTGCACGAAGGGCTCGAAGATTAAATTCTGTTGGTCAGCGGGGATGCCGATACCGGTGTCCCATACAGCCAGGCGCACCATATCGTCACCGTCGCGGTAGTGGATATCGACGCCGACCTCGCCGCCCTCGGGTGTGAATTTAACGGCATTGCTCAGCAAATTCAGAACGATTTGCTTGAGGCGTTTGGCGTCGCCCTTGATCATTCCCATCGCGCCGTCGCTGGAGAAATGCAGGCGCAGCCGGCGTGCACTGGCCTGGGACCGTACCAGGCGCATCACCTGTTGACTGAGGCTATCCAGGTCGACGTCGACGATGTCCAGCGACATGCGGTCAGCCTGAATCTTGCTTAGGTCCAATATGTCGTTGATCAAATCCAGCAGGTGCTGCCCGCTTTGCTGGATGGTTTGCAGCGACTCCCGCTGCTTGGGCGTCAGTGGACCATAGATGTCTTCCATAAGCGCCTCCGACAGACCCAGTACGGCATTGAGCGGGGTGCGCAATTCGTGGCTCATATTGGCAAGGAACTGATCCTTCATGCTGGCCAGATGTTCAAGCCGCTCGTTGGCGCGGCACAATTCGACATTGGTATGGCTCAGTTTGGTTTGGGTCTCGCGCAGGGCGTTTTCGCTCTTCATGCGATCGGAGATATCGCGCAGCGAGGAGACATGCAGACGTCTGCCGTTGGTTTGGAAGGCGGTAATATGGATTTCGACCGGGATGGATGTATGGTCGTCGCGCAGCAGGCTGCCGATGAATTTTTCTCGAACCCCGGCGGGGAGTTGGCCGACGCGCTCCAGCATGATATGGATGAGATTGCCCAGGAAGTGCGAGAGGTTTTGCTCGTATAGGTCTTCGCGCGGCGACGCGAACATCTCCGCGCAGCGTTGATTGCAGTCGACGATGACACCCTGGTCGTCATGCAGTATCAGGGCATCGGCGGCGTATTCGATGAGTTGCCGCAGGTGCGGCAATTGGCGAGTAATATTTTCCAGCTCGCGCTTGAGCTGGGCGTTTTCCGCAGCCAGGTATGTATATTCCCCGTTGGAGTCATCGCAGTCCGGCCGTTGCAGATTGCGCTGTGTCACGATCTGCATACGCCTTCGTGATGAGAATCGAACAATGCGGAACCGAAAAATACCTTCAAGGCCTTCTTGGTGCCCATACCGATGTAATTGACTCCGGTAGGGGAGAGGATGGCCGGGATGTAGTTGATCTCGCCGCTGAGCCACTTGCGGGTACGTTCCCTGACCACGGCAAGCTCGGCGTTCATGTCGTTGAAGTTGCCGAGATCGAAGTCGTGGAGTTTTTCCCGGATGACCTCGGGTCTGGAGAAATCCAGGCCTTCTCGCCACAGAGCGCGAAACAGACGTGTGCGGGCCTCTCCGAGCCGCTCCGGCGTGATGCTCTCCACGCGCAGTAATGTGGCGATGGCCAACGCCGAGCTGGGTCGTTTGGCAGGCAGGGTCAGCGCCACATCGCCGCAGCTTTTCTCCAGCACCTTGTCGTATTCGGCCTTCATCTCGGCGAAGGCGGCTGGTGCCGCCGCCTTTTCCGGCGTCAGGTCCACCAGATGCTCGATATCGAAATAACTCACCGATGAACCATAGCCCAGCTCGTCGATCCATTCGTTCAACGCGAAGCAGAAAGGGCAGTTCAAATCGCCTACGGTGGTAATGGCGGTTGTAGGAAGCTCGCTGCTGAGGGGCATCGGTTTTGCTTTCGTACTTCGGTAATTGTCCGTCTCAGCCTCGCGGTTCCGGAGGAGAGGGTCAGCCCCATTGTTAACGGCAGTCGCGGTGCGGGCTTGAGCGGAGCAGGCGGGTGGCCAAGCTGCGCTGTCGTAACGGCGATTAGAGATTAATGCCTGTTTTTGATAGGGTATGGCGAGCTATGTGCAAGCACTTGATATTCGGCGGCATGCTGTTGCTGGCGGCCTGTTCCCCTGTTGGCGGCGACGCCGGCGACAAGACGGTGGTGAGCGTCTGGGCGCACTCCGGCCAGGCGGCGGAGCGGGAGGTGCTGCAGGGCCAAATCGCGCGCTTCAATCGAGAGCAACAAACCGTACAGGCGAGGCTTACCCTGCTCCCGGAAGGTACCTACAACGGCCAGGTGCAGGCCTCGGCTCTGGCGGACGATCTGCCCTGCGTCCTGGAGTTCGACGGGCCCTATGTCTACAACTACGTATGGCAGGGCAAACTGATTCCGCTGGATACATTCGTCTCCCCGGCGTTGCGCCGGGAATTGCTGCCCTCCATCCTGGCACAGGGCAGCTATCGCAATAAGTTGTACACCGTGGCTGCCTTCGATTCGGGCCTGGGGCTGTATGCAAGCAAAGAAGCGCTGCACAAAATCGGCGCCCGGATCCCGCAAGGTCCGAATTCGACCTGGTCCGTGGCGGAGTTCGATGCCATCTTAAAACGACTGCGCGAGTTCGACGCGGACGGGCGGGTGCTGGACCTGAAGCTGAACTATAGCGGTGAGTGGTTCACCTACGGCTTCTCGCCGATCCTGCAATCAGCGGGAGGCGATCTCATCGATCGTTCCGATTATCAATCTGCGGACGGCGTGCTCAACGGTGCGGCGGCGGTAGGGGCCATGAGACAGTTACAAAGCTGGATCCGCGACGGCTATGTGGATCCCGATATCGATGACGCCGCCTTCGTGCAGGGCCGGGTGGCCTTGTCCTGGGTGGGGCATTGGGAATATCCCCGCTATCATCAGGCCCTGGGGGAGGATTTGCTGGTGCTGCCCTTGCCGGATTTCGGACGGGGCATGCGCACCGGCCAGGGCTCCTGGAATTGGGGCATTACCACCAGTTGCAAGCGGCCGCGGGCCGCGTGGCGCTTTCTGGAGTTTTTATTGCAGCCCGATGAGGTATTGACCATGAGCCGTGCCAACGGTGCAGTACCCGCCACCCGAACAGCGATCGCGCGTTCGCCTCTGTACTGCCCGACGGGAGCGTTGCAGCGTACAACTAC
>CAZOTG010000017.1:11723-14948 GCA_964582585.1 uncultured Chromatiaceae bacterium
GATCGCGCGTTCGCCTCTGTATCAATCCGGTGGTCCGCTCCATCTCTACGCCGAGCAACTGCTGGGTGGTTACAGCGTGCCGCGCCCGCAAACCCCCGCCTACCCCATCATCAGTTCTGCCTTCGAGCAGGCGTTTCGCGACATTCAAAACGGCGGCGACGTGCAGGCGGCCTTGAACCGCGCGGTGGCGGTAATCGATCAAGACATCCGCGATAATAAAGGCTATCCGCCGTTGGCAATGCTACAAAATGGATCACTTACCGATGAATAGGCGCGGCCAGCCATCCGAGCAAACCGTCGCCTGGCTGTTCATGGCGCCGGCCCTGCTCGGCCTGGCGGTATTCATCCTCATGCCGTTTGTCCTGGCCATCATCTTGTCCTTCACCAATGTGAGGCTGGGTTCGCCCCTGCCGGCGGAATGGGTGGGCTGGCGCGAATATATACGCCTGCTGGGCGACGCGGAATTTCTGCGCGCCCTGTTCAATAATCTGATGTTTGCCGTGGTGGTGGTGCCGGCGCAGACCCTGTTGGCGCTGGGACTGGCCCTGTGGCTGAACCGGCCCCTGCGAGGGCGGGTGGTGTTCCGCACCCTGTTCTTCATGCCGGTGGTGTTTCCCTTGTCCCTGATCGCCGTGGTGTGGATTCTGATCTACAGCCCGGACGCCAACGGCCTGATGAACCAACTGTTGCGGACATTGACCCTGGGCGCCTGGCAGGCCAGGGATTTTCTGCATGATCCGCTGTGGGCCCTGCCGGCGATCATGCTGACGTCTATCTGGCAGGGGGTGGGTCTGCAAATGGTGGTGTTGCTGGCCGCCCTGCAGGCCATCCCCGCCGAGCTCTATGAGGCCGCGGCCATGGACGGCGCCAGGGCCTGGCAGCGCTTTCGTCACGTGACCTTGCCGCAACTGCGCAATGCCCTGGTATTCGTGGTGATCGTGACCACCATCCTGGCCTTCCGCGTGTTCGATCAGGTGCGCATCATGACCCAGGGCGGACCGGAGAATCATTCCGCCACCGTGGTGTTCGCCGCGGTGCAGGCGGCGTTCGACCGTTCCCAGGTCGCCAAGGGCATGGCCATGAGCGTGGTGTTTTTCCTAATCGTACTGGCCGTCACTTTAGTACAGCGCAAACTGCTCAAACAGACCCGCAGTTGAGGGAGGCATGATGCATCCGAACCGCCTGTGGAATATCGTCAACTACCTGCTGCTGAGTGTGATGGCATTGATTTTCATCGTCCCGGTGTTGTTCATGGCGGTGGGTAGCCTCAAACCGGAGGCGCGGGTGTTAAGCGAGATGGGATCGCTAAGCGCGATACTGCCCGCCGATATCGAGTTGCAGAATTATCGCGACGTGTTTGCGCGCATCCCCTTCGCCCGCTATCTATGGAACTCGGCTCTGATCAACGGCCTCATCGTGGGCCTGGGTTTGCTGGTCAACGCCTTGGCCGGTTACGCCTTGGCGCGTCTGCAGTGGCGCGGCCGGGAGACCATGCTGGCGGTGATCCTGGCACTGCTGATCATCCCCTTCGAGGCCATCGCGGTGCCCTTGTTCTATCAGTTATCGGCGCTGGGCTGGCGTAACGATTACCTGGTGCAGGTCTTTCCCTTCGTCGCCAATCCCCTGGCGATCTATCTGTTTTATTCATTTTTCTTGGGGTTGCCGCGGGAGCTGGAGGAGGCGGCGCGAGTGGACGGCGCCGGTATCCTGCGTACCTTCTTCGCCATTGTGGTCCCCAATGCCAAGCCGGTCTTCGCCACCGTGGCCATCGTCAGCTTCCTGTTGTATTGGGGTATGTACCTGTGGCCGCTGCTGATGACCGTCGATGAGACGGTGCGGCCCCTGCCCCTGGCCATCGCCACCTTCTATACCCTGCCGCCGGTGCAGTGGGGCGACATCCTGGCCTTCGGGGTAATGATGGTGGCGCCGGTGCTGGTGATCTTCATCGTCTTTCAGCCCTGGTTTGTGCGCGGCGTCGCCACCACCGGATTGAAGGGGTAACCATGAGCCGCGTCACCCTTAGCCATATCAACAAACAGTTCGCCGACGGCACCCGGGCCATCGCCGATCTTTCCCTGGCCGTCGAGGACGGCGAGTTGCTTGTGTTGCTGGGTCCATCGGGGTGCGGCAAGTCGACCCTGCTGCGCATGGTGGCGGGACTGGAGTCTCCCAGCAGCGGCGAGATTCGTATCGAAGACAGGGTGGTGAACGAACTGAGCCCGCAGCAGCGTAATATCGCCATGGTGTTTCAAAACTACGCCCTCTATCCGCATATGAGCGTGCGGGAAAATCTAGCCTTTCCCCTCAAGATGCAAGGCCTGCCGCGCGACGACATTCGGCGGCGCGTTCATCAGGTGGCCGAGCGTTTGAGCCTCGGCGAGCTATTGGACAGGCAACCCAAGGCCCTGTCCGGCGGCCAGCGCCAGCGGGTGGCCATGGGCCGCGCCCTGGTTCGTGAACCCAAGGTATTTCTCATGGATGAACCCTTGTCCAACCTCGATGCGGAGCTGCGCCTGCAGATCCGCCAGGACATCGCCCGCCTGCAGCGCGATACCGGTATCACCACCCTCTATGTGACCCATGATCAGGTGGAGGCCATGACTTTGGGCCGGCGCATCGCGGTGTTGCGGCAAGGGGTGTTGCAGCAACTGGGTACCGCCCATGAGCTGTATGCGCGTCCAGCCAATACCTTTGTGGCAGGATTCATTGGCAGTCCGGGGATGAATATCTTCCATGCGCCGTTGCGGCGGGATGAGGGGAGTTATGCGCTGATGATCGAAGGCCGGCCGCTTTCTTTGCGAGGTGGCGGTTATTCTGATGAGGCTTTGTCATCTTTCGAAGGCAAGACCCTGAAGGCCGGGGTACGGCCGGAGGCCTTGTGCTTGCTCGCGGTTGGCGGGGAAGACGTTTTTGCTGTTTCGGTGACGCTGTCGGCGGTGGAACGGCTTGGGCATGAGGTGATCGTGCATTTTCCGGGGATCAATCGGGGGGGTGGCTCCGAGGAGGGGCATAGTGCGCGATTGGCATATCGGGATGGTTTGCAGATCGGGGATGGCATCACCTTGGGGTTGGCGGTGAGGGATTTATATCTGTTTGATCAGGATGGGCTAGCTATCACGCGTTCTTTATAGTGTGTCCCCTTCGGGGACGGATTGATTTGAATCGCGGTCCCGTCCGCGAGGACGGGGTACTTTCTTTTGCACGGCCAAAAGAAAGTACCCAAAG
>CAZOTG010000018.1:0-5309 GCA_964582585.1 uncultured Chromatiaceae bacterium
ATAGTAGCGCCACTGAACTGGATGCTACCCTCATCGAAGTGTCTAAATCGTCCAGCACGACCAAATGCCCCTTCGGACCAATTGTATCCATGAATCATTCCCGTCATCCGATCCCATCTTTCAACCAATGGTACGAAGTTGAGACCCCATAAATCATTTGTCCATAGTGCTCCATCTAGTATCCTCCAAATACTGGGATCACCATATTCAGGCCCTGGGTAACTAGTCGTTGGAGGCTGGAAGACTTCAGCCATTGTCATTTTCCAGACTTCTCTCCATACCGTACTGGATGCTGCGATATCGGTTCCATTTACCTTTCCATCCTTAGCCTCTATTGCTAGTTTCGTATCCGGTGTGTTAAGCGAATCTTTCCATATCTGATGTATCGCTCTCGTAATGTGATGTGTTCCTCCTACCGTCGACATGGCTATTGCCGTCGATGGTGGGACCATTGCCAGTGCTTCAATAGTCTGACCACCAGGTAGGTCTCGTCTGTCCTCCGTAAGAGGCAATACTCCCACGCCGCGATACGTATACGTAGCCTCCACCGTCCATAACTGCCATCCGATTTTGTTCAGTTTGTAGTCGCGGAGAGGAATTCCTTGAAACGATTTCGCAATCCCAAGGTACGGGTGTTCAACACGTCTCTTGACTAAGTATTCATGATCTGTGTTTTTCACCATATACCTAAGAACCCATGTTTCGCCCCTCGGTCCAAAATCATGGTCTCGGCTATCCTGCATCTCTTGCAGATCGATATTGGCAACAACAAGTGGATCATCGATCCTTCCAGGAGTGTCATCCTGAGGCAAAGCATAATACGGTGGACATGGAGTAGCCATTGGCTCTAATCTCCCGTCATTTTGACTTTAAGTGAATCTTCCTCGTTCATTTTATTGAACAGCGACAGTAACCCCTCTGTTGCAGTTGCTGTTCGCGTGCCACTATCTGCACCTGCTGAGAATGCAAACCGTTGGCCAATGTTCCCCCCAATTCCACCAGCTACCGCTGTTGGAACAAAAGCAGACGCGTTCCGGGCGACCGTTGTCGCAGCTACCATCCCAGGATTAAGGTCACGCTGATTCTGCTCGTGAAGACTAGCTAAACCGGGGAACAGCGTCGATGTCCCTGTCTTCGCATTCCCCTGCGACATCGCTTTTCTCACTAAGTCCTGCTGGTTCTGTTCGTGAAGACTCGCAAAACTCGGGAATAACCGCGATTCTCTTTGTCTCTTCTTTTTCTGATCCTGTGCGTTAGCTTCGATCTCATCTTTTGTCCTTGATAAATACATTGCAATTCCAGTTCCGACTGCTAATGCAGATCCAATCGCCAGCCATCCCTTCGGACCAGATAATGCAGCCAAGATCGTCTCCAACCCTATCATCCCTCGCAATGCCTTAATCATACGCTGTAGCCACTTCAATACCTTAGGAAGTTCTCCCAGCATGGTGCCGATCCAGTGGTATCCTGATACAGCCAATGCCCAGGACCAAACGGCAGCAGCCTTTAACAGTTCAGGAAGAGTCCTAAAGCTCGAGATGATTTCTGGCAATCTAACTACCCAAGCAGCAACCAAACCAACGATTGTTAGAAGTTTAGCTTTCACTAACGACAGTATTTGTGGAATTCGCTTCAGGTTCTCTAAGAGAGTTGCATATCCAGTCCCTGACCATTGCAATGCTTTTACGGCAGCACCAAGTGCAAAAAACCCAGACGCTGCCGTCAACGCCGCTGCACCAAGTGGACCAAGAATGACGGCTAGTGGAGACAATAATGTCCCGATTGGCCTCAACACAATCAGTAATTTATTGAATGCACGGAGTACTGGAACAATCAGGCTCGGAAGCAATTGTCCAACTCGTGACACTAGCTCAAGAAGGTTAGATTTCATAAGAGTCAACTGGCCATTGATCGTATCCACCATGTCTACGAATCGAACACCAGTAACCTCTGTTGTCTTCATAAAGATAGACAATTTCAGCATCTGCTTCTCAGCCTCGCTCATCGTTAGAATTGATTTCTTGAGGCCAAGTCGATGTGCTTCAGCTTCGAGATTTGCCTTTCGCAGGTTGTATCCAAACTGATCAACGGACTCACCAGTTGATGTGAATGCCGACTTCAGCCGTTCCGATGCTTCCGGAATGCTGATGCCACCGATTGCAGCCAAGTTGACCATTGCCTCCATGGTCTTGCGTATAACCTTTACAAACCCTTGCTGCCCAAGTGCTTCCTTCATGTCCGCAAATACAGCACCGAATGTCGCCGCTTGCTGTACCAGCGTCATCATACCAAGGCCAGTCTGAGATGATAAATCAGCGAGTTCCTTACGAACACTCGATGCAGAATCTTTGAAGATAAGATCGAATCGACGTGTTGCCGTCTCAAGATTAGCCACTACGTAAGCCAGTCCTCCGAACGCCCCCGTCATGGCACCGCCGATACCGGCCATGGCATAGCCAATCTGGTTCATCGATTTGCCGAAGCTACTCAACTTCGACTTGATGTCAGTCAGTCCCTTGGCAAACGCCTCGCCTTGCTTGACGCTGAATTGGACGAATGCTCCGCCTGCCTGAATCTGTCTGGACATAATGTCACCGTCGAATGTTTCCGTTGCCCTGTAAAGCAGGATTAGACAATCGTCCCTCGACGAATACCTGCCTCAGAATGTCGATGCCAACTTTTGGAACATCGCTGTCTTCCCTCCTGGAAGTAAACGGATAGAAATCCTCGAACTTGGCCGCCCTGCCTTTTTTTGGATCTCGGTTGAGGTTGACAAGCAGCGTCATGATATTAGCCGTATGCATCCAGTCGCTGCGTTGTTTGGCCTCCAGCATTACCCCCAACTGTTTTACCGTGTAGGGGCTAGGATCGATTCCGAGGACGCCTGTTGCATGGAGGATGAACTCCCAGAGATTGAGGTCTCGAGGCTTTTGTGACTTTTTTCGCTCTGCTGCTTGCTCGGCTCTTCTTCTTCGCCGACGATTTTGCCTCCGATCGCCTCCCTCAGAGTCATTGCCATCTGCACCGATTCGTGGAACAGCGTCTGCTTGGTCTCGAGAAAAAAATCACTGTACTCCGGCCAGAACGCATCCGCCGCCTTCTGCAGCGTGCCAGGATCAAGACGCTCAGAAAACGCATCATAGTCCGGGATCTTGCGATCATCAGCTTGAGGCTTGACTATCGCATAGATCACATGAGATAGCATCCTAGGATTTATCGACAGTTCGCCAAGCAGTGTTTCTCCAAACGTAGCGAACACGTCAAGTACCTCGGATGTTTCCAACTGATCCTTTCCAGTCAGTTCCTCGAAAGCCGCCATGGCCTTCAGTTGAGACGATGGGATGAACCCAAGATCAACGTCAGCAATGTCCTTGACTCGATTTAGAGTGGCTACATTGAACATGATGACCCACTCACTACCTGCCGAATCCGTGAAACGCTTAGCCATTCCCCTTTTCCCCTCTAGTTATTTAGACTGCAGCGATTGTTACCCATTCTGGATAGATTTGCCCAACCGTCGGAGAAAGAGTCACATCAGCGACAACCCCTTCCTCCAATGGTTCTCCCCTCGAAAAATTCGTAATTGCAAAGTCAGCCATTAAACCAGTTAGAGCATAATTGTCGGCACCACATCTCGTAGTTTCTCTAGTACTGTCGGAAAATTCGTAGTATCCATCCAACGCCAGAAACGCCAGTGGACATCCACTGATGAAGTGAGACAGCATGTCTCCAAATACCTTGTCGTCTGGAAGCCATAGTATCTGAAACTCAAGACTTGCTTCCAACAGCGTCTGGATCATCTGCCTCCACCGATTAGACGCTCGAGTCGTCGCATCCCACGTGGCAGCACTTAGGTTGAGAGTAACGTCTTTTACTGGCTCTATCTCTACCCACAATGCAGTCTGGTACTCACTAGCCACAAATGGGTTGTGAGGATGATCGTCGTCACGCGCTTGATCGACGCCAGAATCAGGCAGATAATACAACGTACAATCGATTCCGAGAACGTATGGTCTCGGTGTTATTGTTGCCATTTGACGCCTCGTTATGTGTTATGTTGGCGAGGTGGCAGTAGTGATGTCGTCAATCCACACCGGATATACAGTGCTCTTCGTTGGACTCATCGACACATCTGCCACTACGCCCTCCTCAAGGGCTTCACTGCGAGAGAAGTTAGTCACTGAAAAATCACCAAATAAACCAGACACCTTGTACCCAGTAGTACCGCATCGAGTCTCAACTGCAGTCGGACACGTTCCTGCAGCTTCAGGCCATACGACAGATGCATCAAGTGCTAACATAGCAATACCGCATCCACTCTCATATGCTGACAACATCTCGGCAAACGCTAGATCATCAGGAAGCCACAATATCTGGAATTCGATCGTGCCCTCCAAAAGCGTCTGGACCATCTGACGCCACCGATTCGATGCGCGAGTAGTCGCGTCCCACGTGGCACCACTCAGATTAAGAGTCACGTCCTTGATAGGCTCTAGTTCAATCCATTGAAGGTTGGTGAATACATCAGATGCGAAATCGGCAGATTTAGCAGCCTGAAATCCTGCAATAGTACTAAGAGACGATCGGAGAAGAGTTGGCATGTAGTACAATGCACAATCGATTCCAAGTACATATGGACGAGATGACATATTTCGTCTCCCTTATGATTAACCGGTTGTGCCAGTCGGGCGCAGTCTCGCCGCAGCCATCATGCACGCGGGAGTGGTGCCAATAATGTCCACAAACAGGTCGTTGATTTTATCTATCTTCGAGTCAAACGCCCTTTTCATATACGGACGCTTCTTGATCTTCACGAATCGATTCTTAGGCAAAAAGTTGCCCTGGCGTGTGATGGTGGCCGTCCCAACACGTTCAGATCCACCAAACTCAAGCGTGGCAGGAATAGTAGCTTGTGGATACGTATAGACGTTCTTGTGTGTACTGGAAATGAAGATCGGGCCACAGACGACAGTTTTCTCCCATGGATCAACTGCGAACAGAATGTTTGTCAAAGATGCGAAATCATCACGCCCCTTCCATCGCGTCGGCGTCTGTCCTGGCTGGCTTTCTTTCTTTCTGCGTCTAATCATTCCTCTAGCCGTCTTACGGATAATCGAACCAGACATCCGCAATACCTTGATCTCAGCAGGCTCAAGAATCTTTGACCAGTCCTGGGCCGTGAAGAAGTAAGATTTTGCAGCGTTTAGCGTGAAATTGATTCCAAATCCTCCACCGAACATTCCTCCACCAGTAAATGGAATCCCACCAAATCCCCTCGCCTTCGGCCTAGGACCATGGATTCCACCAGT
>CAZOTG010000018.1:5319-14753 GCA_964582585.1 uncultured Chromatiaceae bacterium
CCCCTCGAACGAGTGCCAAGTCGTCCACGGAACTTGTTGCGCCCCGCTCCAGGACTGGCTTGTCGAAATCCGAAACTGAACTGGGCCATTATCGTTCCGCCACCGTTCTATATGTACGCCATAAATGACGTGCCACGCAGATTACCAAATGCCGTTCATTCACATCCACGTGTTGAAACGTAACGTCTCGCTGTGCGTTTAGCCACGTAGCACAATTGGGTTGCGTATCTCCAGGTGCAATAAACGCCGCGCCACTGTTACTCCGTTTCTCGAACGTAATCCGAACCTGCTCGCAAATCTTCGTTACGATGTCACCAAATATAGTGATCTTCTGCCTCCACTGCTCTTCTCTAGATCTGACGTTTTCCGTGGTAGTCTTCTTCGTAGTCCCAGGATCCGTAAGCCTCTGATGGACTACCGTGTCAATAAAGTAGTCTTCCATGAACTTGTTTCTGAACACCCGTTCGTGCCGTGATGAAAACAGGATTATCGATATCCTTGGCTTGTCTGAATGTTCGAATGCGTACTCAGGTAAGTACGTCCTGCAAACAGTACCCTCATCTCCAGTCAGATTCGATCTGTCAGTCTCCTGTATCCACTTGATCTCATACCGGAACCCATCGTTCGTGAGGACAGTCGCCATGTGTTCGCCGATCTGCGCTTCGATCGACAGCGTCGGATGTTCCGCCATTACTACGCCTGCGTGCCACGAATTTCCAGATCCTGCAATGTGAAATACTGTCCTACTAGGGCAGAACGCTCACTACCAAGACTCCAATAAGCCAATACTTCTCGGTTGTCCTGTATTGCGTCATCATTTGTCATGATGACATACATCGCGTCACTTCCACTCAATGGTATTGGACCTCCATCAGCAAGCCACATCACATCCTTGACTTGTATAAAACCAAGATCATTGATGTCGTCCTCGGTAAGGACATCGAAATCCGTTGCACCAAAGCTCAACGCGTATCCGCCAGCAGTGTATCCGTCGCCTTCTGTGATCTCCGTCAGTTCAGAGAACACATTAGTATTGACGTCTGGTGTGTCGTCTGCAGTACACAGTGCAATGTAGAGGTTCGTAGGCAGTGTCCCTCCTGCATACGTCTGCCTGAACGCCATCTCGAGTAACCGGATGATGCCTCGATTTGTAAGTGCCATCCGATCACCCTATCGATACAGTGGGACCAACAGTCGTAAATTCAATCACTGCTGGCGACGTCCTGAAGCCAGCACTGTAATTTCCCAACGACGTACTCCACTTGACCTCAGATATGTCTGGCAAGAATGACACACTATCCTCAGTTTGCAACAGAACGGTGTGGATCCTGAATGCCTTCCGATATCGGCTAGTCATCCTGGCTCCAGGTTCCGCACCACGACCAATCACCTGATACTCGATCTTTTCTCCATGACTTCCTGGTAGATTGCGAATGATCGCATCACCACGTTCTGGATCCGCCACTCCTAGCGTCTTGAACTGTTCTCGAGTGATCATGAAGTCCTGGTACTGCGATTCGATCAAGACCGTCTCGTCATCCAGTTCATCGCTGGCACTCAATGGCGTCGCCCACATGTCGTAGGCGACGCCATCCTGTACGTAGTGAACCTGCTCCACGAGGTGCTTGTCGCGATACTCGTGAAGCCAGTCCACCTTCGTTGCAAGCCAGTCCTGTGGACGACGTAGCACCATGTTCGCTCTCCAGAAACGTAAACCAAGAACTAGGTTTTCGCTCCTGGCCACTGGTTTAGACGAACAACACAGTACGTATCTCCACTGGCGTAGGCACCAACGCACTGGTGTGCACCAGTAGTGTTTTTCGCCATGTGAGCTGCCACAATCGGAGGGCCAGCAGCAGTTGCAACCAGCAACATCCTGTCGCCATCCACCAGTGCTTCAGCTGCCTTTCTCACCTTCACGAGACCTTCAACTCGCAATTCAATGATGTCTCCAGCAGTGGCCGCATTGTCCGTCGGCGTAGCTAACGCCTGCACAATCCCAACCTGCTGAGTCACATCCTCTGAAGTGACAGCAATGAGATCGCCGACTTGCTCGCTGCCAGCTGCAATGTGAGGAATCGTGTTTCCGTCTGACAAAAACTGCGACTGGCCATCATCGCCAGTAGCCGTTGACCTGACAGGCAGATCTTTCTGGTCGTTTACATTTGGAATGTAATCAGTCATTTGTTACTATCTCCTCTTTGGAATCTTAGCACCGCGTGAGCGGGCCTCGGAAATGTTCACGGCCTGGGCCTGGCGAAGAGCTTTGTCCCGCGACTCGTGACCTCCACCGTCAATGGGTGAACCCGAACTGTTCGTGCCCACCTTGCCGGTGCTCTTTTCGATCACACGCCATTTGCGAGCGATTTGTCGCACAATATACGGCATGCGACACCTCCTCTCATGGAGACTTAGGCGTCCTTGGCCTTGACGCCAGCACGCCAATCCTGAGTCGCAACTCCGAAGTCAAAGTATGCCCTCCAGGCCATACCCAACACGTCACCAGGCATGTCGATGCCTTCGATCACGGGTACTTTCCGTCCCTTCAGGTAGACGATCTCCATGAGGGCCAGTTCATTCGGATTGGCCAGAAGGTAGAACGATCCGTCGTCGTAGCCAGTCAAGGTGGCATCCTCAAGCCATGGACTCCATTCGATCCGCCACTTGCCAGCGTGTGGGTTGATGTCGGGATACCTGACATCCGCAGCACCTGCCGCGTCCCTGGTAAGCATGAGAGTCTGAGTCGCATTCATCAACTCTTCGGCAGTTACCTTCAGAGTCGGAGGAACCAACAAGATTGCAGGCTCTACAGAGATGTAGTCCGAATTGGCATCCTTGAGAGTCAAGAACGCCTTCTCTGCCAACGTAAGATTGGCAATGCTGAGAGGATAGCCAGCTCCACCAGTCAGTAGGTTCGCATGACCTGCAGAAAAGTGACCTGCCGCTTCCAAACCGAGGAAGGAAGTGAAGAACACCTTCTGCAACTTGATCGCAGCCATCCTGCCAAGCGTTCTCGTCACACCACCCAGTGCACCCAAGTCGTCGTTGATCAACATCTCTCGCGATACGCTGATCAGACGGCCGTACGTCTGTGCTCGGGCAGAGTACTCTTCTTGCTGCAGTCCGCCAGCTTTCAATTCACCAGTAGGACCAACAGGCAGGAACTCACCAACCGCAGTCAGACGGTAGGCATAACTGTCCTTGAAGTCGTTAACGGGACGGTTGTTGCTGATCGACTGCGCGACCGGTCGCACCGTCTCGAACGAAGCCAGCATCCGCTTGTTTAGCACGTTGGACAGGATGCCAGACAGGTTCATGGTTGAGAACCCAGTCGAAGCACGCAATGTGTAGTGCGTCTGACGAACCTGGTTGGCCAAATCATCCATGCTAACCCAAGAGGGGCTGCTCTGGCCGTTCGCCGCAAGGTAGTCGTGGAACAAACGTCCGAAACTGTACTCGTTGACGTTGCTCGCCATGTCGAGTGTTTGTTCGTTGTATCCTCGAGAACCACTCGTCATGCTGCACAGAAGAGGATCCTTCCAGTGCGGAGCCGAACTGTCAAGCCACTCCAACGGCACTCCCATCTGAGAACACAATGCCGCCTCGATGGCATCCTGACTCATAGTTCGTCTGGCACCAGATCCGTTCGAGAGGGGCTGGATCCGCAACTGGTTGCGAAACATCTCCAACTCGACCTTCGTTGTATCCCAACCTTCCAAGATCGCTTGACTGCGAAGCTCGGGATCGTGCTTGCACAGTTCGCGAATCTTTTCTTGCCGCTTCTCCTCAGTCGCTGCACGAGCACGCATTCGCTTTAGCATCGTTTTCTCTCGACCAACGATGTCACGTGCATTCGTAAGATCGACCTGCAGCTCGTATTCGGCTTGCAGTTCCTCCAAATCCTCTGCCACGAGTGTCTCGACTACCTCGCCTCGACTCTCGATCCACTCTCGGAATTTGGGATCAATGTTGGTTGCGTTGCCTTCTCCCGAATCGTCGTGACCGTTGTCCTGCGTGGATGCAGCCAACTTGCCGTCCGATTCGGACTCGTTGCCCTGGACAACCTTTTCTTTGTCATTAGACATATTCATGTCTCCTTTCACCTTTGCCAGTGCGGCTGCGATTGACGCAGAAGTTTCCGAATCGGCCCCGATCGGGACGAACGATACTTCTTGCAACTTGGCCTTTACTTGGAAAAATGGGCCTTCGTGTACTCGTCCGTTGATAGTTCGAGTCTCTCCGGCTTTAACAAACGTCTTCTTGCTCACTCCACCACCAATGGAACATTGCCATGGAAATCCGCGTTTAGCAGACTTGACAACCAAATTGGCTGCATCCGTATCGGCAGACACCACTCCATCAGCAAACAGGTGACCATTGATCACCGATGGATTGGCGTGACCTACTAGACCTCGTCCGGAAATCTCGTGATCCAAGAAGACCGGAACTTGACTCCCTGCTTCCAATCCATCCAAATCGACTACGATCGGAACGCTGAATCCGGGTGGCTGCATTTTGCCTCCCGTGTATGCGTCCAGTCGAAACGATGGTACGACATCGCCATCGCCAGCTGCCGCAATGTTGGATCCAAACGACACGTTGCCCTTGAATTCAAATGCCGCCTTGTCGTCACGCGATGCCCGCATGACCTGCTTAGCCCGCCGACGATTGCGTTTGGCCGTTTTGCTGCTGGCCATTGGTTTTGTTCCTGTTGTTTGTGGATGGGACTTCCATCCCCGGTTGAATACCAGGAATAGGTAGCCCGACTTGTTTCCGGAACTTAATCTGATCTCTGATCTCGTCCCGATGCTGCTCCGGATCCTTGGCTCGTCTGTACAACAGATCCTTCTCTGTCAACAGTCCAGCCTCGAATAGCTTCACGTCTGCATTGGCTTGCTTCTCTGGATCCGAATGATGTATTGGCTGATACGTCCACTGATGTGCATATCGTTGACGTAGTTCCGCTGCACTGAAATTGTTGATTCCAATTCCAGATCTTTGTGCAAGATAGACTCGTAGCCACAAACGGAATATCTTCTCGAGACACTCTGTCTCTAAATAAACGCGACGCTCGGACTCGATGCCACGAATGTAGTCCTGATAGTCCAACCGTCCTGACGCCATGTTGTAATCAGATGAGTCACCATACGTTAACGCAGCTGGCATTCCGATACTGCGACCCATCTGCGTAACGATCGCTCGTAGAAACTTGTCGTACGTATCAACTGGCTGTTCCGCACGCAACTGGCTGATCTTCCATCCCATCGGTGCCGTGATTACTTCATTGCGTACCACTGGCATGTGACTGAATGCCTTCACAATGCTCGGCTCATCCTCGGGAACGCCAGTAGTCTCCAACCATAGTGACATCGATGCCGCTAATTCAGCCGATGACAAAGTAGCCATTGTGTAACGTCTTAGAATCGCAGATAGTGGCAACGCTGATGCTAACTCAGTCGCACCTCGAAGTTGACCAATCCTCCACTTCCGAAACACATGGACTACCTGTGACGCATCGTACCACTTGCCTTCGTACGGATTCACTGAGTTCATGAATCCCGAATAGTCCTGTGGATGACGATCGTAGATGTAGTAGGCAATCGGATGGCCATTCTGATGCCGTATCCCGTCATACATCGTGTCAGTGTCGGCCTGAACATCAGGGTTGCCCATTTGATCTGGCTCGTACACCGTGAAGTTGATACTAACTTCGTGTTCGATGTTGTTGTTCTCTGAGATCAGACCAATGCCTTCACCGTCCTGGAGTTTTCCAGCGCCCCATAGATCAATCAGCTTCTGACTAAGACGAACCTCTTCTGCCCACGCATTCCAACTGTGTTCGATGTCCTGATGCCCCATTCCCATTTGAAGAAACGGACCACAGCCAACCACGTCCTGTGCCTTCGTGTTGACCATGCCTCGGAGATGCGTGTTGTTGGCAACTTCGTAACGGCTTCGATCACGAGTCGTCTTGCGACTTTGTTGATCAAATGCAGTGTTGGCGTCTCCTATACCAACAAGACTCCAGTGCTCGTAGTTCTGACTGTTGGTTTCGGCAATGTCCAATCCACGCGCACGAACATCAGCAGTCGATGACTGCTTAGAGAACCACTTCGTCACTCGTGATATGAAAGATTGCTTCATGACGAATACGTGCAACTGTTACTGCCTAATGCATTCGGAGGAACAGCCTGCTGAAGAACGCAAGCACCAAGTCCATACTTCATGAGTCGTGACGATCGAGTGAACTGCGCCAACTTGATCATCTCATCAGCCGTTCGTACCGTTGCGTCAACTCCGTCAACCACAACGCGCTTCGGACTGTCGATTCCGTCCTCGAGTCCTTCAAGATGTTCGCTAAACGTCTTTCTAACTTCGCGTGGCATTGCCTTCTCCCCGTCGCGCAATAAAAAAGGGCCATGACGGTGCAACCGTCGGCCCCCAAACAGGACAACGAGTGTTTGGCCTCTTTCCGAATGATCAGTCCGGTTCAGCCTGCCGTGACCACGGTTGTCCCGTGGCCCTAATGTGCGTTACATGTCTCCCGTGTCAACCGACCATCCACAGTTCCGACATACATCAGAACCAGACTTGCTCTTGTCAAAATGATGGCACCCGCAGCGTGGACATTCTCTCCGAACACCCTGGCTCTGACAGAACATCTTCCTGTAAGACTCACCAAGATCGATGATGTCGCCTCTACGCTCGGTAGCCATACATACGGTTATTGTATCGGATACAATCGTCCTATCCAATACCCTTATTAGCGAATTCTGAACTATATACCTGCCCTAAGTCAATAACTTCCCGTGGCTTCCGCCTGCTTGGATTCCGGTGGCCAGGTAACTCTATCTGCTGCATACTAGCACCCACGGCACACCCTACCAGTAAATCCAACCCCTCATTGTCCGGTTGATTGGGACGCTCCTTCCATTCGTAAACCGTCCTCTGCTTCGCCTCTACCCTCAATACATACTCAGAACATATCTGATCAGCCAGCTCAGTATGGTGCCTTTCGTCCAGTTTTTGGTTGTTTTCACGGAATCCATAGAGAGAAATGCTCCCCTCAGCACCAAAATCGGCCTTCAAAAGCTGGTGAACCGTCGTTTTCCAGAAATTAACGTCGATATTCACGTGCCGAATGGGCCATTCCTCGCTACGCCGATCCCGCCAGTGAGGGCCAACTCGCTCCCCCTTCCTGCGTTTCAAGTCCGACCACGGAACCGACGTGGCACCAACGTACACGCCATGGCTCGGAGTCAACTTGACACCATGACTCGCCTCCCTGCAAAACTGGTAAACCGTCCCAGTTATCTGCCCCATGTTGGCGTCTATAAGAATCCGATCCAGCCTCATCTCGCCGCCACCCTCGACGTTGTACTGCCTATCAAGTAGGTCCACTAAGTCCGAAAGTGCCCTGTAAACCTGCTCTTTTGGCTGTTTATGGGGATATTCGTCGTCAAAACGCCTCCTCAGCGACTTTGCACCAAAGATCCGAATGTTCCCCTGAAGTGGCCAAGGACCGTAATCCACGATCCAACCATCAAATCCAGGTGCCCAAGCTACCACCATCCAGTGCAAACACGTCATCTTGGGATCGATCATGGCCGTCAGGACTGTCGCCTCCTTCGGCACCACCCTTCGCACATGATGCGTCATCTTGGACAGAACATCCGACGGGGAACACATGATGTCCGTGTCGCCAGCACCCATCCGAGGCTCGTTCTGACACTCCGACCAAAATGCGTCCTCGTCGCGTATTTTGAGGTTCATGGCATGCTGAATCGCAGAAATTGCCGGTTCCGCATACCTTTCTGGCCATGAAACCTCGAATCCAGCGTCCATCGCCTCCCTGTTCTCACGGTAGAACGCCGTCGCTGGCTCCATGTCCCCATCGTTCCGAAGACTGTCCTTCAATATCTCGGAATACTTGTCCCATAGACTCATGTCATCCGGAAATTTGTCCACCATCTTCGTCCGGACACCATGGAACTCGTAGTGCAACTCTCGGTTCAACAACCGATCTGCCATGTCGTCTGGGTAAATAACCGTACATGGAAACAGCACCGAGATCGAACTGTCTGGACCATTGAGATACGCCACGTCGGACGCAATCGTCTTGGACCGAGTATCCGATTGAGATGGTGATCTGGCCGATTCTCGCGTCTGACAGTCGTCCGCAATAGCCAAAGTTGGCCTAGCAATGCTGCCATCCTGCTTTTTGTGGTTCAAACCACGGATTTCACCAGTGATTCCAGCCACCTGAATGATGGAACCAGACGTAGGAAACTGCTCATAGTCGTTGTTGCGATCATAGATCGTTGGAAGTACTAACTTCTTTGTGGACAATAAGATAGCAGTCCGATTGTTCATGTGAGTCTGATACTCGGCACTCCTCCAGCTCGTGCCCAACTCGATAATCGGGATGCAAATCTCTGGAAAGTCCTCAGCCAACAATTCGTTCGTTGACAACTCAATCTTCAGTGACTTCAGCCTCGCCTCAGATGATGGCTCCGTGGCACCTATCAGGACAACATATGGACTGTGAGAATGGCAAATTGCCCATAATGCAGCCTCCTCAGACATCGAAGTCTTGCCGCTGCCTCGAGGCATCGCAAACGCAAACCAGCCACCAGTCAGCACCGCCGACGATATCCGCTCGGCAGCCATGTAATGATTTGGCGACCACGGCAGATAATTGATCGCAGGAAAGTACGTCTTGCAGAACAAAGGATAGTCGTACTTTGTAGACTCCCGACGTACAGGATCCTTCGGTGTAAAATCGCGATCCCCCAGTTCCCACCGCTTGCGACTGGCCTCGTGCTGGTAATTAGCATCCCGGACTGCCTTCCGAGTACGCCAATTGTCAGGTTTTGGCACCCTCGGCTGGCTTGCCTTTGTCTGCTCGTCTGGATTGCCGCCGTTCTGCTTTGCCGCCATCTTGCACCTCTCCCGGTTTCTCGCTCTCCTGGATCGCCTCGGAACCCTCAGCCACTGCTGGCTCCTTCGTCGGAACAAAAGAAGACTCCTTCTCCCACGTCTTCTTGATCGGTGCCGACGATCTCGTAGCCACCGCGTCCTCCGCCACTCGAGTAATCAACGCAGGACAGTCCGGTATCTCCACTCGCACCGAACCAAATACATTGTCTGCCCTTACGTCAAAATGGGCCACTTTTCCCAGATCCTTCGATAATACCGACATCGTGACCACCCCGTCCCTGATCTGAATGACAGCTGTCACCTTCTCAATGTGCGACATCCCGATTCCCCTATAAATGAGTTTCTCGTTGCCACAAACCGACTTGTGACATCAGACGTTATTGTAGCATATCTGCTCGTCAGCTCTTCGACCATAAGGATGTCACCCCCATGAAAACGTCTGAATTGACGTAACTCCTTACTATCAACTTGGATGTGTAAATCAACCTTTCGAT
>CAZOTG010000019.1:0-14658 GCA_964582585.1 uncultured Chromatiaceae bacterium
GTCCGTCAGCCATTGATCCAGGATATGGGCTGCCTTGAGCGAATCGCCGTGCTCGGCGCGGGACAGTTGCAGTTCCACCGCCGCCTTGCCTTTATAGCGCACCGCCACCTCGCCGTCCTGGGGACGACGCTCGATGGTGGCCACGTCGCCCAGGCGCAGCAGTTGGCCGCGCTCGCCGGCGCGCAAGGGCAGTTCGGCGAAGCCCTGTTCACTGCGCTGTTGATCGAGGCTGCGCAACTGGCGTCCCGACTCGCCCCGCCCCACGGTGCCGGCGGGCAGGTCGCGGCTCAGGGATTCAACCCGGTCCGCCACCTGCTCCAGGGTCATCCCCAACTGCGCCAGGCGCGCGCTGGGTATCTGGATGGCGATCTCCTCCTTGGGCAGGCCGGTGATGGTGATCTTGGCGATGCCCCGCGCCAGCAGGTCCGACTCCATGTTCCGCACCAGATGGCGCAGCCCTCCCGGGTCTCCGGAACCGCTCACCAGTACCCGCGCCACCGGTTCATAGCGCACCACGCGGCTGATCTCCGGTTTTTCTGAGGTCTGGGGCAAGCTGCGTAGCAAGGCCACCGTTTCCTTGACCTTCTCCATGGCGCTGTCCATGTCGGTGCCTTCGTCGAACTCCAGACTGACGGCGGAGATGCCGTCGGCGGAGGTGGAGGTCATCTCGTGCAGGTCATCCAGGTTGCGCAGGGCCTGCTCAAGGGGAATGGTGATGGCGGTCTCCACGTCCTCCGCCGCGGCGCCGCTCCATTCCACCCGCACGTTGATCATGTCGAGGCTGAAATTGGGGAAGAACTGAATATTGAGTTTGAACAGCGCCCACAGACCGGCCAGGACCATCAGCACCATGAGCAGATTGGCGGCCACCCGATGATGGGCGAAGATGCCGAGGAGATCGCGGCGATGCACGCTGCTCATGATCAAGAGGCGGCGGGCTTGGCCGGCGCGGGTTTGGGTGCAGCGGTCTTTACCCGAAGTCCGTCGATGGCGTTGGGGAGGTGAGTGACGATCACCTGATCGCCGGCATGCAGGGCGGGGCTTTGCACCATCACCTCCGATTTACCGTCGCGGCGCCGCTCACCCACCACCTCGACTTCCACGCCGGCCATGCGCCCATCGCGCATGACATAAAGGCGGTTCATGCCGTACAGCGCGGTGGCGGGCACCACCACCACATCCGGCAAAGGCGCCAGCGCCACCTGGAGATCCACGAACTGGCCCAGGGCCAGGGATTCGCGGCCGGCGGTGACGCGAAACAGACCGTCCACGCCGCCGCTGCCCTGTTCCACCTGTCCCGCCAGGCGATCCAGCACCACCGTCACCGTTTGTCCCTCGGTGCGGCCTTCACCCCGGACCTCGCCGTCGTCCGCCAGTATCCGGCGCAGGGCCGCGACATTGGGGGCGGGGATCTGCGCCCGCAGTTCCAGGGCATGGGTATCGTAGAGCGTCAGCAACGCGTTCCCGACTTCGACCCGATCACCCAGAGATACCGCCACCTTGGAGACCCGGCCGGCGAAGGGCGCCGTGATGCGGGCGCGATCCACATTAAGGTGCGCCGTATCCCGCGCCGCCTTGGCCCGGGCCAGCTGCGCCTGCAACTGCGCCAATTGCGCCGGGAAGTTTTCCACGGCGAGACGCCGCGTCGCCACTGCCAGTTGCTGGCGCTCCACCGCCTGTTGGGCGTCGTCCACCGCGGCCTGGGAGACCAGGGTCTTGGCCGCCAGGTCCCGGGCGCGCTGCAGGGCCTTTTCATTGAGGGCCAGCAGGGTCTTTTCATGCTCCAGGGCGGCGACATCATTGTCATGGCTTTGCCGCGCGCTGCGCAGCGCGGCCTCCGCCTCCTTGACGTCCGCCTCGCGGCTCGCCAGTTGCAGACGGCTGTCGCGGTCGTCGAGGCGGATCAATAACTGCCCTTTGCGCACCACGTCGCCCTCGCGCACCGCCACCTCCCGCACTTCGGCACCCAGGGCCGAGGCCAGCTTCGCGGTGCGCGGCGTCTCGACATGACCGTATAGGGGCAGGCTGGGCGCTACCGTCTCCAGGACCACCGGCTGCACCGCCACCACCCAGGCCTGCTCCTCCGGCTTGAGGGGCGGGGATTTGGATTTGGTCACGAACAACAGGCCGGCCACGGCGATGGCCGCGGCGAGCAGGGCGACGGGCAGCAGGATTTTTTTCGTTATGGGAAAGTTCATCAGCGGCATATTGCCATTATTTGATTGCCAGCTGAAAGCTTAAAGCTGAAAGCCTCAAGCCTGGGGCTTGAAACTTGGGGCTTGCAGCTAAGCTTGCTTCAACCAGCCGGCGACGCGTTTGGCGAAATAGGTGAGAATGCCGTCGGCGCCGGCGCGCTTGCAGGACAGCAGCGACTCCATGACTACCGCCCGCTCTTCCAGCCAGCCGTTGTTGGCCGCCGCCATGAGCATGGCGTACTCGCCGCTCACCTGATAGACGAAGGTAGGGACGCCGAACTCTTCCTTCACCCGGCGCACGATGTCAAGATAGGGCATGCCCGGCTTGACCATCACCATGTCGGCGCCCTCTTCCAGGTCCAAGGCCACTTCGTGCAGGGCCTCGTCGCTGTTGGCCGGGTCCATCTGATAGCTGTACTTGTTGCCGCCGCCGAGATTGGCCGCCGAACCCACCGCGTCGCGGAACGGGCCGTAGAAACTGGAGGCGTATTTGGCGGCATAGGCGAGGATGCGGGTGTGTATGAAGCCACGTCCTTCCAGGGCGACGCGGATGGCGCCGATACGGCCGTCCATCATGTCGGAGGGCGCCACCACGTCGGCGCCGGCCTCGGCATGGGACAGGGCCTGCTTGACCAGCACTTCCACGGTCTCGTCATTGAGCACGTAGCCGCTGCCGTCGATCAGCCCGTCCTGTCCGTGACTGGTGAAGGGGTCCAAGGCCACGTCGGTGATCACCCCCAGTTGGGGATAGGCCTGTTTGAGGGCACGCACCGTCTGTTGCGCCAGCCCCTCGGGGTTGTATGCCTCGCGGGCGTCATCGGATTTCTTGTCCGGCGCGGTCACGGGAAACAGAGCCACGGCGGGAACACCCGCCACGACGACATCGGAAAGATGCTCCACCAGCAGATCGATGCTGAGCCGTTCGATGCCAGGCATGGATGCCACCGCTTCGCGGCGGCCCTTGCCCTCCAGGACAAATACCGGATAGATCAGGTCGTCCACGCTGAGCGCGGTCTCGCGCATCATGCGCCGTGAAAAGTCATCCCGGCGCATGCGACGCATGCGCCGGCTGGGAAAGCTTCCTGCGGGAAAATCAGTCTGCGACGTCAAATCTACCTCCGCGCCCTTCAGTGTTTTTCTTAGGCTGCACTACTTCTTCTTAGCAGCCTTTTTCTTGGTGCCTTTTTTCTTGGTGGCCTTTTTCTTCGTAGCCTTCTTGGCTGTCGCCTTTTTGGTGGCCTTCTTCTTTACCGTGGCCTTTTTCTTGCCGACGGCCTTCTTCACCGTTGCCTTTTTCTTTGCCGTCGCCTTCTTTTTCGCCGTTGCTTTCTTCTTAGCGGTCGCCTTCTTCTTAGTGGCCTTCTTGGTGGTCGCCTTTTTGGTGGCCTTCTTCTTCACCGTTGCCTTTTTCTTTGCCGTCGCCTTCTTTTTCGCCGCTACTTTCTTCTTGGCAGTAACTTTCTTCTTGGTCGTCACCTTTTTCTTGGTGGCCTTCTTCTTGGCAACTGCTTTCTTCTTGACGGTCGCCTTCTTGGTCACTGCCTTCTTCTTCGCCGCGGCCTTCTTCTTGGTCGCCTTCTTCTTCGCCGCAGGTTTGGCGGCCTTCTTGGCGGTCGCCTTTACCGCCGGTTTCTTTTCAGCGGGCTTCTTTTCGGCTGCCGCTTCCTTATTCGTGGGTGGCACCTTGGCGGACTTGGCATGGGCCATCACCCTCTTGTGCAAATCTTCCAGGGTCACTGAGGGTTTGTCCTCTTCTGCGGCGGGCGCGGCAGGCGCGACGGTCCTGACCGGCGGCGGGGGCGCAGGCAGATTGCGCAGTTCCCGCTCTATTTCGGAAAAGATCTGTGAAATCTCCCCCTCACCGGCCACGGTACGCAATTTGCCCTGTTCGCGGTAATAGGCCACCAGGGGCGAGGTCTGCTGGTCATAGACCCGCAGGCGGTTGCTGATGGTCTCCTCGTTGTCGTCGGCGCGGTGGCGGAGATTACCCCCGCATTTGTCGCAGCGGTCGTCGAGCCGGGAGGGCGAGGTATAGATGTTGTACATCTGGCCGCAGGATTCGCAGGTACGCCGCCCGGTGAGCCGCTCGATGAGCACCTCCACGTCCACATTGATCAGCAGGGCCGCCTGAAGGGGGGTACCCAGACCCTCCAGCATGCGGTCCAGGGCCTCCGCCTGGGGGATGTTGCGGGGGAAGCCGTCGAGGATGAAGCCCTTGCTGGCATCCGCCTCGCTCAAACGCTCGCCGATAATGCCCAATACGATCTCGTCGGAGACCAGTTGACCGGCGTCCATCGCCGCCTTGGCCTGCCTCCCCAGGGCCGTCCCCGCTATCACCGCCGCCCGCAGCAAATCACCCGTGGATATCTGTGGAATCTTGTACTTAGATGAAAGTAGTTTCCCTTGCGTCCCCTTCCCCGAACCGGGCGCTCCCAACAAAACGATTCTCATGGCGGTGTCCTCACGCTAAGCAGTGGATGACGTTGGCTTGGTTTCTGGCCAGTTAATTCAATTATTTTTCGGCGGTACTGCTCGCTTTGCCGGAAATGGCTCCCCTCCTTCACATTTCTGGTGAAAAATGCGGGTTAGGCCATTGCTCGCTTAACCTAATAGAAGCAGAGGAAAGAGTAAAGAGAAAAGAGGAAAGTGGGTTGAGCCGGCCGGGAGACGGCAGAGTAAAGTGTAAAGAGGAAAGAGGAAAGAGCAAAGGGATGGAGCCGGCCTGCGGCCGGCCATATAATATATTGATATATTGGCGTGCGCCGCAGGCGCACACTTCCCCTTTTCTCTTTACACTTTGCTCTTTTCTCTGGTTTTAAAGTAAGGAATCACAATGAGTAGAAGAAATGCCCTGTACGCCCAATCCGGCGGCGTCACCGCCGTCATCAACACCACCGCCTGCGGCCTCATCGAAACGGCGCGCCGCCATCGGACTCACATCGGCAAAGTCTATGCCGGCCGCAACGGCATCCTGGGCGTGCTCAACGAGGAATTGATCGACACCGGCAGGGAATCCCCCGCCGCCATCCGCGCCCTGCGCCATACTCCGGGCGGGGCCTTCGGCTCGGCGCGCTATAAACTGAAGGGCCTGGAGGAAAACAAGGCGGAATATGAGCGCCTCATCGAGGTATTCCGCGCCCACGACATCGGCTATTTCTTCTACAACGGCGGCAACGATTCCCAGGATACCGCCTATAAGGTCTCCCAGCTCGGCGAGAAAATGGGCTACCCCATCACCTGCATCGGCATCCCCAAGACCGTGGACAACGACCTGCCGCTCACCGACACCTGTCCCGGCTTCGGCTCGGTGGCCAAGTACGTGGCCACCTCCATCCGCGAGGCGGCCTTCGACGTGGCCTCCATGGCCGAGACCTCCACTAAGGTATTCATCCTGGAAGTCATGGGCCGCCACGCCGGCTGGATCGCCGCCGCCGCCGGGCTGGCCTGCGAACAGAAAGGCGATGCGCCCCACATCATCCTCTTTCCCGAGATCACCTTCGATGAAAAGGCCTTTCTCGCCCGGGTAAAGAAGACGGTGGAGCAGCATGGCCACTGCGTCATCGCCGCCTCGGAGGGCATCAAGAACAAGGCCGGCTCGTTTCTGTCGGAGAGCGGCACGCGAGACGCCTTCGGCCACGCCCAGTTGGGTGGGGTGGCGCCGCGCCTTGCCGACATCGTAAAGGAAGGGCTCGGTCTCAAGTACCACTGGGCGGTGGCGGATTATCTGCAACGCTCCGCCCGCCACATCGCCTCCAAGACCGACGTGGAACAGGCCTACGCGGTGGGCAAGACCGCAGTGGAGATGGCGGTGCAAGGCCACAACGCCATGATGGTCACCATCGTGCGCAAGTCCGACAAACCCTACCGCTGGACCACCGGCATGGCGCCGCTGGCCAAGGTCGCCAACGTGGAAAAGAAGATGCCGCGCAATTTCATATCGCGCGACGGCCATCACATCACCGATGCCTGCCGCCACTATCTGCAGCCGCTCATCGGCGGCGAAGACTACCCCCCCTACAAGAACGGCCTCCCTGCTTATGTGAAGCTTAAGAACATGGCGGTGACAAAGCGGCTCAATACGCCCTTTGCGTCTAAGAAATGAGATACTATATTCGTACTTTTTGAAAGAAGGAGTTGATAGCAAATTTTATTCTGCTATATCAAGCCGCACTTGATCTACAACGACCAACAAATAAGCGATCGCCAACCATCCTCATGTATTTTGAAAGGATCGAAGAGTGATGCAGAAAACAACGGTCGGAGGCTGGACCTTCGCGTTATTCCCGTTATTGTTATTTATAACATTTAACGCGCCGGCAATGGCCAGCGAAGTGGTAATCGCCTATCCCGGCATCAAGATCGACAATCTGACACGGCAGCAAGTCAGCGACCTGTTTCTCGGCAAGATCAGGAAACTGCCCGACGGTACCCAGGCGGTGGTGTTCGACCATAAGGACGATGAGGTCATCAAGGGAGAGTTCTACCGCAAGGTGGCGAACATGACCCTTGACCAGCTCAAAGCCTATTGGGCGAAAGTCGAGTTTGCGGGGAAGATCTTCCCCCCCCTGGCCTACAAGGGCGACCAAGCGGTGAAACGCCTGGTCTCCCATACCATCGGCGGTATCGGCTATATCGAAGAGGGAAGCGTGGACGGTACGGTCAAGGTGCTGTTCAAACCGTAACCGCCGTATCCGCTTCCATCACGGCTGATTTCACTTCATCCCAGCAACGGCGCGATCACCAGGCTGACAATGGCCAGCACGTTGATGAGGATGTTCATGGACGGCCCGGCGGTGTCCTTGAAGGGGTCGCCCACCGTGTCGCCCACCACAGCGGCCTTGTGCACGTCGGAACCCTTGCCGCCGAGGTGACCCTTCTCGATATATTTCTTGGCGTTGTCCCAGGCGCCGCCGGCGTTGGCCATGAACAGCGCCAGCAGCACGCCGCCCAATAAGGCGCCGCCCAACATGCCGCCCAGGGCCTCGGGGCCGATGCCGAAGCCCACCACCACCGGCGCGGCCACCGCCAGCACCCCGGGCAACACCATCTTGCGCAGCGCCGCCTGGGTAGCGATGTCCACGCAGCGGGCGCTGTCCGGTTGGGCGGTGCCCTCCATCAGACCGGGGATCTCGCGGAACTGGCGGCGGATCTCGTGGATGATGTCGAAGGCGGCCTCGCCCACCGCGGTCATGGTGAGGGCCGCCACCAGGAAAGGAAAGATACCGCCGAGGAACATGCCGCCCAGCACCTGAGGATCATTCAAGGTCAGGCTGAAATCCGGCAGGCGATGGGAGATGGCCTGCACGTAGGCGGCGATGATGGCCAGGGCCGCCAGGGCGGCGGCGCCGATGGCGAAGCCCTTGCCGATGGCGGCGGTGGTGTTACCCAACTCGTCGAGGGAATCGGTGATCTTACGGGTATCGGCCCCCAGTCCCGCCATTTCGGCGATGCCTCCGGCGTTGTCCGCCACCGGCCCATAGGCGTCGATGGCCATGGTGATGCCCACGGTGGCCAACATCCCCACCGCGGCGATGCCTACGCCGTAGAGACCGCACAGATAACTGGCGCCGAAGATAATCGCCGCGATGGTAATCAAGGGCACCACTACCGAACGCATCCCGGCGGCCAAACCGGCGATCATCACCGTGGCCGGCCCGGTCTGGCCCGCTTCGGCGATGCCCTGTACCGTCCTGCCGCCGGTGAAATATTCGGTGGTGAGGCCGATGATGATGCCACCCACCGCCCCACCGAACACCGCACCCCACACCGAGGCGCTGACGCCCAGGCCCACGATTACGCCGTAGGCGGCGGCCATGAACAGCAGTGTGGCGCCGATGGTCCCCATGCGCAGGGCCGTCCCTGGCGGCCGCGAAGCCGCCATTCTCACCAGGCCGATGCCGGCGATGGAACACAGCAGGCCCGCGGAACTCAGGGCAAGGGGCAGGAACATCAGGTCGGCGCGCTCACCCAGGACGCTCAATCTCTCCACAGCCATGGTGGAGGCCATGGCGATGGTGGCGATCATGGCACCGCAATAGGATTCGAAGATATCCGAACCCATCCCTGCCACGTCGCCTACGTTGTCGCCCACGTTGTCGGCGATCACCCCGGGATTGCGTGGGTCGTCCTCGGGAATGCCCGCCTCCACCTTGCCCACCAGGTCGGCGCCGACGTCGGCGCTCTTGGTATAGATGCCGCCACCCACCCGGGAAAACAGCGCTACGCTGGAGGCGCCCATGCCGAAGCCGTGAATGACATGGGCGGTGGCGGGATCACCGCCGAACATCAGGTATAAAACACCCAGGCCCATCAGACCCACCGCCGCCACCGTCAGGCCCATAATGGATCCGCCGAAGAAGGCCACGGACAGGGCCGCCTCCGCACCTTCGTTGTGAGCGGCCACGGTGGTGCGCACGTTGGCGCGGGTCGCCGTCGACATGCCGATCAATCCGGCGCTGGCCGAACATATGGCGCCCAGGACGAAGGCCCCGGCGGTAGCCACGCCCAGCGCCCATGCCAGCAGCACCGCGACCACTACCACGAAAATCGCCAGCACCGAGTATTCGCGGCGCATGAACACCATGGCGCCGTCGTGGATGGCCTCGGCGATCTCGGCCACCTTGCCTTCGCCGCCGGGATAGGCCTTGACCAGACGATAGAGATAAAACGCGACGAATAGACCTAGAACACCCAAAACCGGTGGCAGCGTATGCAGATAACCCATGGACTCTCCTTAACTTTGCCGGGCCAGAGTTCAGCACGAACGATTGACCCCGACGAGCATAGGAGAAAGATCGCTGTCGTGCAATGCGCCGCGCTTACGCCCTGGGCGGGGCAACTCCCCGATGCCGGCATGCTATACTCCCGCCCTTTTTTAGGACCCGAGGAGAGTTTCAGCCATGAGCCTGGACAACGTCAGCCCCGGCCGTGATGTCCCACACGACATCAACGTCATCATCGAGATCCCGTCTCACAGCGACCCGGTAAAATATGAAGTCGATAAAGACACCGGGGCCCTGTTCGTGGACCGCTTCATGAGCACCGCCATGTTTTATCCCTGCAACTACGGCTACATTCCCCACACCCTGTGCGAGGACGGCGACCCGGCGGATGTGCTGGTGGTCACCCCCTTGCCGCTGATCAGCGGTTCGGTGATCCGCTGCCGGCCCCTGGGCGTGCTCAAGATGAGCGACGAGGCGGGCTTGGACGCCAAGCTGATCGCGGTCCCGGCCGACAAGCTGACTCCAATCTACAAAGGCTGCAAGAGCATCGACGACCTGCCGCAGTCGCTGCTGGCGCAGATCGCCCATTTCTTCGAGCACTATAAAGATCTGGAAACCGGCAAATGGGTGAAAATCGAGGGCTGGGCGGGCGTGGAAGAGGCAAAGGCCGAGATCGTGGCCAGCGTCAAGCGCTACCAGGATGCGCCTGAAAAACCCAACTTTTAAGTTTAAAAGTTGACGGCTTATTACAAAGTCGGCCTGCCTTCGTGGGCATAGCTCTTTTCGTAGTGGGTCTGGCAGGTCACGCAGCGCTCGGCGAAGGGTTGACTCTTTAGGCGTTCATAGCCGATATCCTCGTCGCAGTCATGGCACACGCCGTAATTGCCCACGTCGATCCGCCGGAAGGCCGCCTCGATGCGGCGTATCTCGTTCACCTGGCGGTCGAGCCTCGCAATATCCAGATCGGCAAGCAGATCCGCCACCGATTCCTCGCCACTGTCGTGCACCCGGCCGGCAAGATCGACGTAACGCGCCTCATCCATCGCCAGCAATTCCTCACGAACCTCGGCCCGCAACGCCGCGTGGCGCTGCTGAAGCTGTTGCCGTAATCCCTTTATCTGCGCTTGGGTCAGTCCAGCCATGGCGGGGACTCCTTCTCTGGGTGGTTCAGCGTCGCAACGACGGCCTCTGTACAATCGATCCTGATTTATTATCCACCTACTGCAGCCGTTTGAAAACCAATACGGCCATCGGCAGCGCTTGTATATTTCCAAGCCTCCTCCCTATCATGACGACATGACGGATGATCACCACCACCCACCCCATGCCCACGGGGGCGGCCACAGCCTGACGTGGAGTTTTGCATTGACCCTGGGGTTCGCCTTCGTGGAAGGCGCAGGCGGCTGGTGGGCCGACTCCCTGGCCCTGCTGGGCGACGCGGGGCACATGATGTCGGATGCCACCGCCTTGGGAGTGGCGGCGCTGGCGGCATGGGTCGCCAAACGCCCACCCTCGACGCGCCACTCCTACGGCATGGGCCGTGCGGAAGTGGTGGCGGCCGTGGCCAACAGCCTGTTCATGGTCGCGGTGGTCGCCGCCATCGCCGTCGCCGCCGTCATCGGCCTGCAATCCCCGGCCCCGGTGAAGGGCGGCGCGGTGATCGGCGTGGCCCTGGCGGGATTAATCATCAATCTCATGGTGGCCTGGATCCTTAGCCGCGGCGAACGCACCCTCAACACCCGCGCCGCGTTGTTGCACGTCGCGGGCGATCTGCTGGGCTCCATCGCCGCGCTGACCGCCGGCACGGTCATCTATTTCACCGGCTGGACTCCCATCGACCCGCTGCTGTCCCTGTTCATCTGCGCCTTGATCCTGTATTCGGCGCTGCGCCTGTTGCGCGAGGCGCTGCATGTCATCATGGAAGGCGTGCCGTCCTACCTCGACCTCCCCGAAGTGGGACATACCATGGCGGCACTGCCCGGTGTCGGCTCCATCCACGACCTGCACATCTGGACCTTGTCGTCGGGCCAGGTAATGCTGTCTGCCCATGTGGTAATCGCCGACATGTCGCGCTGGGAGGAAATATTCGACGCCTTGCAGACGCTGCTACAGGAACGCTTCGGCATCGACCACATGACCCTGCAACCCGAGCGCGATTTCAGCATCGTTCCCGTGCCTCCCGCGTAATCAGCCGGGCAAAGTGGCGCCGCATCACGGCAAGCTGTTAAACTCGCGATTAGATTTGCAGCAGCACCCCCGCGGAGATCGCAACCGGCATGGTCATCGCCTTCACCAAGATGCAGGGACTGGGTAACGATTTCGTGGTGATCGACGCCATATCCCAAACCGTCTCACTCACGGCGCAACAAATCCGCCGTCTGGCCGACCGCCATTTCGGCATCGGCTGCGACCAGGTGCTGCTGGTGGAACGGCCGCACAACGCCGCCGTCGATTTTCGCTATCGCATCTTCAACGCCGACGGCGGCGAAGTGGAACAGTGCGGCAACGGCGCGCGCTGCTTTGTCCACTTCGTGCGCGAGCATGGCCTCACCGACAAAATCGAGATCACCGTGGAAACCGCCGGCGGGATCATCCATCCCCGCGTCGAAGCGGACGGGCGGGTCACGGTGGACATGGGCGTGCCGCGCTTTGCGCCCGAGGACATCCCCTTTATCGCAGAGGCGACCGCACCGCGTTATCAATTGGAGGTGAACGGTGAAGACCTCACCATCGGCGCGGTATCCATGGGCAATCCCCATGCGGTAATGTTGGTCAACGACGTGAGCAGCGCGCCGCTGGCGGAGTTGGGCCCGCTGATCGAAGGCCATTCGCGCTTTCCGCAGCGGGTCAATGCCGGTTTCATGGAAGTCGTCGCACCGGATCACATCCGGCTGCGGGTGTACGAACGCGGCACGGGCGAGACCTTGGCCTGCGGCACCGGCGCCTGTGCCGCCGTGGCGCTGGGCCGCCGCTGGGGCTTGCTGGCGGAAACGGTGAAGGTGGATTTGCCAGGCGGTGACTTGACCATTCGCTGGCAAGAAGATGACAATCCGGTATGGATGACCGGCCCGGCAGTCCGGGTCTTTGATGGGAGGATCGAATTATGAGCACACGGCAGCAAAACATGCCTCAGGATGCGATAGAAGAACAAGTCATCGCCGACTATTTGCGCGATCATCCCGAATTCTTCCTCACCCACTCCCGGCTGTTGGCATATCCAGGTCCCCCATCACACCGAGGGGACCATATCCCTCATCGAGCGTCAGGTCTCCGTGCTGCGCGAACAGAGCCAAGACCTGAAACGCCAACTCCACGCGCTGGTGCAAGTGGCTCGCGACAACGACCGTTTGAACGAACAAATGCAACGCCTCACCCTGGCGCTGCTGGAGGCCCCCGATCTCTCCACCACACTGCGCGTCCTCGGCGACAGCCTGCACAACGACTTCCACGCCGATGCGGTGGTAATGGGCCTGTTCAGCCACGAAGGCCAATTGCCGCATTTCGACCATCAGGAGGAAATCAACCTGCGCGTTCTTGCCCCCGAGGCCGCAGGCGCCGCGGCCTTCGCCACCCTGCTCGCCTCAGGCAAACCGCTGTGCGGCCGCCTGCGACGCGCTCAAATGAGCTATCTGTTCGGAGATATGGCGGAAGACACCATCGCCTCGGCGGTAGTGCTGGCCCTCAACACCCCCGGCGGCGACATCGTGCAAACCAAACACTTGGGCCTGCTGGGCATCGGCAGCCGCGATCCCAAGCGCTATCACGCCGCCATGGGCACCCTGTTCCTGAATTATCTGGGAGAGCTGATCGGCCGCGCCGTGGGCCGTTATCTGCCGCTGCATTGATGAAAGACGCCGCTGCGCTACGCATCGAGCAATTCCTGCATCATCTCAATATCGAGCGGCGGCTGTCACCCCACACCCTCGGCGGCTATCGCCGCGATCTGGAGCGTGCCCGCGCCTTTTTCACCGGGCAACACATTACGGACTGGAAGGACGTCACCGCCCATCACCTGCGCGCCCTGGTGGCGGCGCGCCACCGTGCCGGCCTCGGCGGTCGCAGCCTGCAGCGGCTGCTCTCGGCGCTGCGCTCGTTTTATCGCTATCTGTTGCGGGAAGGCGTGGTGGGCGCCAATCCTGCCGTCGGCATCCGCGCCCCCAAATCGCCGCGCCGTCTGCCTAAGACCCTCGACGTCGATCAGACCGCGCGGCTCCTGGACTGGGACAGCAACGACCCGCTGGCGATACGCGATCACGCCATCATGGAACTGCTGTATTCGTCGGGGCTGCGCTTGAGCGAATTGTTGCACCTGCAACTGGCGGATATCGACCTCAAGGATGCGGTGGTACGCGTCACCGGTAAAGGCCGCAAGACGCGGGTAGTGCCGGTGGGCCGTCAGGCACGCGCCGCCCTGCAGCAATGGCTGGGAATTCGCAACACCTTGGAGACGGAAGAGACGGCACTGTTCATCAGCCGCCAAGGCCAATGCCTCTCGCCGCGGGCGGTGCAACAACGCCTGCAACACTGGGGCAGCAATCGCGGCCTGCCGGGCCGCCTCCATCCGCATATGCTGCGCCACTCCTGCGCCAGCCATGTGCTGGAATCCAGCAGCGACCTGCGTGCCGTGCAGGAGTTGCTCGGTCATGCCGACATCGCCACCACTCAGATCTACACCCACCTGGACTTTCAACACCTGGCCAAGGTCTACGACAACGCCCACCCGCGGGCGAAGAAAAAGAAGTGAACTGCGACGGGCACTAGAGAAAAAGTCGGCGATGAAAATGGCCTACTCGAGGACATCACCCTCCCATCGGCCATCACTTCGTCATAGGCATAAACCAGCTAAAGAAGCTCGCAATCATTCCAAACGCCGCGAGCAAACTCACTGCAAACAAGATCCAGCTCCATTGATTTTCATTACTGGTCATCGTCATCGTCACTCCCCCCTGATATCAAAGGAATGTCGCTCAAAGTCGGTCGTCACTCTGGTATATCGATTCGGTTTGACTTGATAGGATAGGGCTACAGGTGGGTAACCCTGGGGATACCCACCCTATTCACCATCACTGCGCAGGCATGAACCAATAGAAGTTGGCAACCACTCCGGCGGCCGCCAGGATGCTCACCGCCAACAGGGTTAATGTCCATTGATTACGAGTCATAACAAACACCTCCAGTCAATGAATCCGCGTCTGCGGGGTAATTGCCTCATTCATTAGGTATGACAAAAACACCTAGGCGCAAGTTCCGCTTGGGAATTTCCGTTGGAAAGCTGGGGAAAAGCGACGAACCACGGAGGGCACGGAGATTAAAAATTAATAAACCGGCAGGGACTTTAGTTCGTTAGAGTACTGCGTGCTGTATGCACTTTAGCTGAAGCGAACAACCATACAGGGTCGTGCGCACGGCGCACGCTACATTTATCAATATTTTTCTTTTGCTCAGTGTTCTCCGTGCCCTCCGTGGTTACTCTTTCCTTTATCAAGAATCATCGCACCCAGATCGTCTTGGCATTGACGAATTCGCGTAGGCCGTGATGGGAAAGTTCGCGGCCATAGCCCGAGGCCTTGACCCCGCCGAAGGGCAGGCGCGGGTCGCTCTTGACCAGACCGTTGACGAAACAGGCCCCGGCCTGGATACGGCGCGCCAGGCTTTCGCCGCGGACGCTGTCGCGGGTCCATACGCTGCCGCCCAGGCCGAAGCGGCTGGCATTGGCCACCGCCAGTGCCTCGGCCTCGTCG
>CAZOTG010000020.1:0-2293 GCA_964582585.1 uncultured Chromatiaceae bacterium
TGTTTCCCAACCGGCCGCACGTCCCGGACATCGCCGCGGAAATCCGCCAACGCTTCACGGCTTCTCCATCGCCGTTACCTGCGCTGATGATCCACGGCCACGGCGCCACGGTATGGGGTCGGTCCTTGCAGGAGGCCTACAATCGGGTGGAGATCGTGGAGTTTCTTATGAGTTATCTCGCTAGGGGGTAAAGCGGGTTTCGGCAGAAGTCTGCCGTCCGGGTCATACCGGCGCAACCCGAAATTCAGCGGGAAACCCCGGCTTTTAACTCGAAACCTTAAACCCTAAACTCGAAACTCCGGCTTACGGCGCATCCTTGACACAGCGGAAACCCACGTCGTCCAGGATGGCGTCCGGATCCAGGTAAAACCGGTAGGCGCCCCGTTGGAACTGGTGCATGGCGTAATGGCCTTCGCGGCCCCAGGCGGCGCCGCGCAATACCTTGTATTTTTCACCGAAGGCATCGCTCTTATACGTCGTGCCGGGATAGGGTTGATACCAGTCCGCCACCCACTCGGAGACATTGCCCGCCATGTCATAGACCCCGAAGGGGGACTTGTCGGTGGGATAGGAGCCCACCGGCGCCACACCGTCATCCCACATCTCTTCGCCGGTGTTGCTGTGACCGGCCACCCACTTGGCGCCCCAGGGATATTCGCTGCCGTCCTTGCCGCGCGCCGCCTTTTCCCATTCCGCCTCGCTGGGCAGCCGTCCCCCCGCCCAACCGCAGTAGGCGTCGGCGTCATGCCAGCTGACATCGGTGACCGGCTCTTTGTCGAGATAATGCAGGCGCTCGGTGATGGCATCCAGCAGGGCCTGCTTGTCCATGGTGCGGGTATCCATGTCCAAGCGAAAGGTCTTCACCGCCAGGTGCCGCAGGCGATCCATATCCAATTGTCCGAGTTCGTTCAAGCGCATGCTCAATAAATATCCGTTCTGCCCCCAAGTGATGGGCGGGGTATGGCCGGTGGCCGCTACGAATTTCCGGTATTGTGCATCGGTGATCTCGTAACGATCGATGTAGTAGGCCTTGAGGTTTACCTGGTGCGGGGGATGCTCATCCAAATACCAGGGCTTGATGGTCCCCACCCCCGTGGACTCGTCCTGATTGGGCACTTTATCGCTGCCCATTAAAAACGGGCCGGCGGGGATCAACACCATTTCTTCCGTCGTCATGTCATTGGCCTTGGCTTCGACCTGCGCCGCAGACACGGTGCTCGCCAACACGCACGCCAGCGCCGTGACGCCGCGCCACAACGGCCCTTTCATCTTCCGCTTCATGACTTTTTCCCTATCACGTTGGCCGCATGGTGTTTGTCGGCGGGGCCGGCATCCTTCGCGCAGCGAAAACCAAAACTCTTATTGTGGGTGCCGCGAATGAAGAAGGAACGATTGAATACCGGCGCCGATATGCCGCATTTGTAGAACGAGCAATCCCACCAGGAACCTCCCTTGAGGGTCTTGTATTGTTCACCGTAATTCTCGCTGGGGTGTTTGTTGCCCGGGTAGGCCTTGTACCAGGATGAAGTCCATTCCCAGACATTGCCGGACATATCATAAACACCATAGGGACTCACACCGTTGGGAAAGGAACCTACCGGCATGGTGTCGCCTTCCTGGTGCAGCTTTTCCCAGCGCTGAGGGGTGTTGGCCTTGTCGGTGTCGAATTCATCGCCCCAGGGAAACATGCGCCCGTCGGTGCCGCGCGCCGCCTTCTCCCATTCCTGGTCGGTGGGCAGGCGCTTGCCGGCCCAGCCGCAATAGGCATCGGCGTCATACCAAGTCACCTCGGTCACCGGGTGATCGGCCTTGCCGGCGGGATAGGTCCGATTGCGGAAGTGGGAAGGCGAACGGCGCTTGGTCGCATCGATGAATTTCTTGTACTGGGCATTGGTCACCTCATAGACATCGATATAGTAGCTGTCCAGATAGACTGTATGCTGGGGCCCCTCATCGGGCATGCGTTTGTTGGAACCCATGATGAACTTACCGGCGGGTATCAATACCATGGGGTTGGGGTCCGCGGTTACCTTGGGATGAGCGACCTTCATGGGGGTCGGCGTCTTGGCCGCCGCGGTATGCACTGCCTGCGGAGCCGAAGAATGGGCGACCGCTATCAGGGAGTGGGCGGGCTTGACCCCGCTATGGCACATGGCGCAACTGCTATCGGTCTTCACCGCGAACAGGCTGTGACTGGCGCCATTGTGGCACTCGGTACACCCAGTCGCCGGCAGCGCGGCGCCCTGAGCTTGGGAGGCCGCCATGACGGTCAGCCATGCCAGCCAGCGACCCG
>CAZOTG010000020.1:2303-10936 GCA_964582585.1 uncultured Chromatiaceae bacterium
CTATTTCCTTCGTAGCATTAAGGACAAAAAATCGGTGCAGTGACACCCGACATGCAGGAGCGATACTTTATCAATTTGTGGAATACCCGCCAACAACGCTGGTGTATTTTATCAGCGACACCTTGACAGTCAGATAGCCCCATGGCATAAGACCCCGTCATGCCGCAAAGGCTGATTTGTTAGGGAGTGGGGGAAAAAGAATAGCTGATGATTTTACTAGACTTTTGACCCCAAAAATAAAGAACGCCCCAGATGGCTTTTCCCAAATGGGCGCGCATATATTAGTTGACCATAATGATCCAAAGGAGAAAGACATGAAAGCACGTTGGTTGAGCGTCTCCGCAGCGACCGTGTTGGCCCTGGCCGCTGTCCAGGCAAATGCTGAAGAGGGTTTGGAGCTGGCGAAGAAGAGCGGCTGCTTGGCTTGCCACTCGGTGGATAAGAAGGTCGTCGGTCCCGCCTGGATGGACGTGTCGAAGAAATACAAGGGCAAGGCAGAAATCTCGGCAACCCTGACCGATGGCTCCACGGTCAAGGGCTCGCCCAAAGAAGTTCTTACCCAGAAGATTGGCAAGGGCGGCAAGGGTAACTGGACCGAAGTCACCCATGGCGTACCGATGCCCCCCTACTCGCCGCGCGTCTCCGATGCCGATATCGACAAGCTGGTCGACTTCGTGCTGGGTCTCGCCAAGTAACAAGCCCTGCTATTGGGTTCCTGCAAAAGCCAGCCCTCGGGCTGGCTTTTTCTTTTCCAGACAGGCGCGCTGGCAAGCATGCCCACCTCCATTCCGCAAACCGCGCCCGCACGCTCGACCTGATTTTTAAGATAAATTAATCGCTTATTAGCCTCAAAGGCCGGGACCCGTCTCAAGTACATCCACCTCTCAATATATAAATGAGAATCATGTGTATTTATTTTATTATTTTTGTAGCATGGTGTCCTGAAAATTTTCAAACTCTCAGCCATTAGAAAGGATCGTTGTTCATGACTAAGCAACAATGGGTCACCGCCTCTGTGCTCAGCGGTGTTTGCATGTTGGCGCCGCTTTCCGCCAGTGCCGAAACCACAGTGCAGGACCTCAGCAAAACCGTCGACTCTCAGCAACACGCAATCGACAACCTGCAACGCCAACTGGACGCCACCACCACGCTCATCGAAAATTCAGGCCTGCAAAGCGCAGGCGGCGCGGCTGCCGGAGCGATGGCAGCCAACGAGACCACCATCGGTGGTTACGGTGAGCTGCATTACAACAACCTGGACAGCAAAAAGGAGTTGGATTTTAATCGCTTCGTGCTGTTCTTCGGCCACCATTTTTCCGATGCCATCCGCTTGTACTCGGAGGTGGAAATCGAACACAGCATCAGCAGCGCATCCGACGCGGGCGAGGTGGCGCTGGAACAGGCCTATCTGGACTTCGATCTCAATGAACGTCATACCGCCCGCGGCGGTCTGTTCCTGATGCCGGTGGGTATTCTCAACGAGACCCATGAACCGCCCACCTTCTACGGCGTGGAACGCAATCCGGTGGAGACCAATATCATTCCTACCACCTGGTCCGAGACGGGTGCGGGACTTCACGGCAGCCCGGCGCCGGGCTGGAGATATGATGTGGCCGTCACTTCCGGCCTGAATGTGCCGACCACCGGCGGCGACGCCTATACGATACGCGGCGGCAGGCAAGAAGGATCGGAGGCGGTGGCGGAAAATCTCGCCTATACCGCGCGCCTGCGCTGGACGGGCATGGCCGGGGTGGAGCTGTCAGGCACGGCGAACTACCAGGATGATGTCACACAAGGTGCTCAAGGCGTGAGCGCCACCCTGCTCGAGGCCCATGCCGTCGTCAATCAAGGGCCGTTTGGCGTTCGCGCCCTCTATGCGATGTGGAATCTGGACGGCAGCGCACCCAAGGCCTTAGGGCGCGACGAGCAAAACGGCTGGTATGTCGAACCCTCTTACAAGGTCACGCCTGAGCTGGGGGTGTTCGCCCGCTACAACGAATGGGACAACGCCGCAGGCGATGCCGTGGACAGCAAAGCGACCCAGACCAATGTCGGGATCAATTATTGGCCCCATGAAAACGTAGTGTTGAAGGCGGATATCCAACAGCAGGGCGGCGTCGCCAGCGATGACGGCTTCAACCTCGGCATCGGTTATCAGTTCTAGACCGGCATGACACTATTTTTCTCCAACGTGCGGCGATTAAAGGGTGCGCCTGCGCACCCTTCTTTTTACCGTTCCCTCTGGCTTCACGCACTATTGCTGCTGTGTCTGTTATGGCAAATGCCGATCTCCTCGGCAAAAGGGGTCTATCTAGCACCGCGGGATTTTTTGCAGGAGGTGTTCGACGACAGGCCGCCACCAACGCAAACCCTGTGGATCACCAAGGAGATCGGGCAGGGCGCCGAGGAGATATTGGGACACCCCTTGCGGGTCATGCGCGTGCACTACTGGGCACAGGGAAAACGCAGCGTATGGATTCTGGAGGAAATCGGCAAGGAACAGCCCATCACCGTGGGCATAGTGGTCAAGGCGGGCCGCGTGGCACAGATGCGGGTTCTGATCTATCGGGAAAGCCGCGGCGACGAGGTACGCCAGCCCTTTTTCCTCGATCAATTCAAGGGCGCCACCCTGCAGGACGGCGAAGAACTGGACCGCACCATCGACGGCGTTTCCGGCGCCACACTATCGACCCGCGCCCTCACCAAGCTGGCGCGGCTGGCCCTGTTCCTCGATCGACAGCGTAACGCCCATGGTTCGCCATAAGAAACATCACGGCGTACGGCTGCGCTCGCTGTTTCTCTGGCACCGCTATTTTGGGCTTACGGCGGCGCTGTTCGTGATGACCCTGGCGGTCAGCGGCGTGCTGATCAATTACAGCGATGAGCTGCAGTTGAACAAGCGCCCTGTCCAGGCGGACTGGCTGCTGGACTGGTACGGCATCGCGGCGCCCGCCATCGCCGACGGTTATGCGGCGGGACCGCATTGGGTCACCCAGGTCGGCGAACGCATCTATTTCGATACTCAGGAGATCGACGGCGCCGCGCCCCCCCTCTTCGGCGCACTGCAGCTGGCGGGTACACTGGTAGTCGCCGCCGGTAATCAGCTCCTGCTGTTGACGCCCCAAGGCAAGGTGATCGATCGCGTGGGCGGCCTGGAAGGCCTGCCCGAAAACATACGGGCGGTGGGCGCCGCCGGGGGCCATGTGATAGTGCAAACAGCTCAGGGTGATTTCCAGGGCGATGATCAACTCCTCGCCTGGCGGTCCATTGATGCAAACGGGGTAGACTGGGCGCAGGCCGCCCCCCTGCCGACGCCGCTGCGTAACACCTTGGTGAAGGAATATCGCGGCGCGGACGTCTCCTGGGAACGGCTGTTGCTCGACCTGCACAGCGGCCGTCTGTTCGGTAGGATCGGGGTGGCGGTGATGAACATCGCCGCGGTGCTGATGGTGCTGCTGGCCATCAGCGGCGTATGGCATTTCTTCAAACGCAAACGCAGATGATTACTCCCCACGCAGGGGGCGGCGGATCAGACCTCCAGCATCTCAAAATCGTCCTTACTGGCACCACAGTCCGGGCAACACCAGGTATCCGGCACGTCTTCCCAGCGGGTACCCGGCTCAATGCCGTCTTCGGGGCGGCCCAGGGCCTCATCGTAAATAAAACCACAAATCACGCACATGTATTTCTTATAGTCCGCTTCCGCTGTTCCGCCTGGCAAGGGTAGCCTCCTGCTGACACTGAGTACTGGGTCGGATAATTTTCGCATGAGGGCCCCATCCGGCGAAAGTGTGAAGATGCTAGAATGACCGACACCCCTGAATAGTCAGTCGGCAGCAGGGGACAGAGCAAACCACACTCTCTCTTCAACCTGGCGGAGGCATCCCATGAGCGAACAGGAATTTCCCCCGGTGGTGATGAGCTTCGCCGGGGTGGACAGTACGGGCGGCGCCGGCACTCAAGCCGACATCGAAACCCTGGCTAGCATCGGCTGCCACGCCTCCCCGGTTCTCACCGCGGTCACCATCCAGGATACCCAGAGCGTCAAAAGCTATGCCGCCGTCGAGGCCGGCCTGGTGATCGAGCAGGCACGCGCCGTACTGGAAGATATGTCGGTGGCCGCTTTCAAGATCGGCATGCTGGGCAGCGTGGAAAATGTCGAGGCGATACACAGCATGCTCACGGACTACGGCGATATCCCGGTGGTGTTGGATCCTATCATCCTCGCCGGCGGCGGGGGCATGCTCGCCGATGAGGAGATCATCGACGCCATGGTCAATCTGCTGTTTCCCCTGACCACGGTACTGACCCCCAACAGCCGCGAGGCGCGAGGGCTGGCCCCCGAGGCCGACAGCCTGGATGCCTGCGCCCAGGAGCTGTTGGAGGCCGGCTGCGAATATGTACTCATCACCGGCACCCATGAACGCACCGTGGAGGTGATCAACACCCTCTACAGCAACCGCCGCCTCCTGGAAAGCTACGCCTGGGAACGCCTGCCCAACAGTTTCCACGGTTCCGGCTGCACGCTGGCGGCGGCCATCGCCGGTCTGCTCGCTCATGGCCTGGACCCGGTGGCAGCGGTACACGAGGCACAGGACTTCACCTGGCAGAGCCTGAAGCACGGCCATCGCTTAGGCATGGGACAATATCTCCCCAACCGCTTTTTCTGGGCGCAGAGCGAGGAGGACGAGGCGCAGTGATGCGGACTTGGCAACGGGGCCTGTATGCCATTACCGATCCCGAATTGATCGCCGAGCAAGACTGGGTGTCCCAGGTGGAGGCGGCGATCGCGGGCGGCGTCAGCCTGATCCAATATCGCGACAAAGACGCGGGTGCGGCACAACGCATGCGCCGTGCCCGCGCACTCCTGGCCTGTTGCCGCGCCCACCAGGTGCCCCTGCTGATCAACGACGATGTGGCGCTGGCCGCCGCCGTCGGCGCCGACGGCGTCCATCTCGGCCGCGACGATGCCGCGCTTAGCGCGGCACGCCAACAACTGGGACCGCGCGCCATCATCGGCGTGTCCTGCTACAATCAACTGCCGCGCGCCCTGGCCGCCGCCGCGGCGGGAGCGGATTACGTGGCCTTCGGGCGATTCTTTCCTTCGCGCACCAAGCCCCTCGCCGTGCAGGCGGAGGTGGATTTGTTACGCCGCGCGCGCCAGAACTTGAACATCCCGGTGGCGGCCATCGGCGGCATCACCGCCGACAACGGCGCGGCGCTGATCGCGGCCGGCGCTGACCTGCTGGCGGTGATCCATGGCCTATTCGGCCAGCCGGACGTCGCCGCGACGGCACGGCGTATCACGGGACTTTTTGAGCATGAATCGGCAAAGCGCAAGCGCGAGGCTTGCGGCGTATAGCTATCAGGAGCAAGGCATGACCCGTTCACATGAGTTGTTTCAGCAGGCCCAACGCCATATCCCCGGCGGCGTCAATTCGCCGGTACGCGCCTTTCGCGGCGTGGGCGGCGATCCGGTGTTCTTCAAGCGCGGCGCGGGGCCTCTGATCTACGACGAGGACGACAAGCCTTATATCGATTACGTGGGATCCTGGGGACCGATGATCCTCGGTCATGCCCATCCCACGGTGATCGCCGCGGTACAGGAGGCCGTGGCCAACGGCCTGGGCTTCGGCGCGCCCACCCGCATCGAGACCGAGATGGCGGATAAGGTATGCGAACTGGTGCCGTCCATGGAGATGGTACGCATGGTGAGCTCCGGCACCGAGGCCACCATGAGCGCCATCCGCCTGGCCCGCGGCTATACCGGCCGCGACAAGATCGTCAAATTCGAAGGCTGTTACCACGGCCATTCCGATTCCCTGCTGGTGAAGGCCGGCTCCGGGGCCCTGACCCTGGGCGTGCCCACCTCCCCCGGGGTGCCGGTGGCCCTGGCGGAGCACACCATCACCCTGGACTACAACAACCTGGACCAGGTGCGCGAGACCTTCGCCCATCTCGGCGGGCAGATCGCCTGCATCATCGTCGAACCGGTGGCGGGCAATATGAACTGCGTGCCGCCGCTGCCCGGTTTTCTGGAGGGCCTGCGCGCCGTCTGCGACGAATACGAAAGCGTGCTGATCTTCGACGAAGTGATGACGGGCTTCCGCGTAGCCCTGGGCGGCGCGCAGGCCTTGTACAAAGTTACGCCCGACCTCACCACCCTGGGCAAGGTCATCGGCGGCGGCCTGCCGGTGGGCGCCTTCGGCGGCAAGCGCGCCATCATGGAGAAGATCGCGCCGCTGGGTCCGGTGTATCAGGCCGGCACCCTGTCGGGGAATCCGGTGGCCATGGCGGCGGGCCTGGCGACGCTCAAGGAGATCGAGAAACCCGGTTTCTTCGAGGAACTCGGCGACCGCACCCAGCATCTCACCCATGGGCTGGTGACCCGCGCCAAGGCCTTCGACATCCCCCTCGCCACCAATCAGGTGGGCGGCATGTTCGGGCTGTTCTTCACCGAGGAGAAACAGGTGAAGGATTATTATCAGGTCACCAATTGTAACGTGGAGCGTTTCAAGCTGTTCTTCCACGGCATGCTGGAACAGGGCATCTACCTGGCGCCCTCGGCCTATGAGGCGGGTTTCGTTTCCGCCGCCCATGGCAAGCGCGAGATCAAGGACACCCTGATCTCCGCCGAGCAGGTGTTCTCTCAGCTGTAAACCCCGCAACACAGGAGGCCGTCATGGAATACCGCCATTTGGGTCGCACCGATATCAAGGTCAGCGCTATTTGCCTGGGGACCATGACCTTCGGCGAACAGAACAGCGAGGCCGAGGCCCATGAGCAGCTGGATTACGCCGTGGCGGAGGGCGTCAATTTCATCGACACCGCCGAGATGTACCCGGTGCCGCCCGGGGCCGAGACCTACGGACGCACCGAGGAATACATAGGGACCTGGCTCAATAAACGCGGCAATCGCGACCAGGTCATTCTCGCCAGCAAGGTGGCCGGCCCGGCCCGCGATCTGTCCTATCTGCGTCACGGCCAGGCGCGACTCGACCGCCCCAACATCGAGGCCGCTCTCGACGGCAGCCTCAAGCGCCTGCAAACCGATTACCTCGACCTCTATCAGCTGCACTGGCCCGATCGCAGCACCAACACCTTCGGCAAGCTCGGCTACCAACACGATCCTGCCGATGATCCTGTACCCATTGAAGAGACCTTGCAGGTACTGGGCGATCTGGTGCACGCCGGCAAGGTGCGCCACATCGGGCTGTCCAATGAAACCCCGTGGGGCGCCATGCGCTTCCTGCAGGCGGCGAAGGAGTTGAACCTGCCGCGGCCGGTGACCGTGCAGAATCCCTATAGCCTGCTCAACCGCAGTTTTGAAATCGGCATGGCGGAGATCGCCCATCGCGAGGACCTGGGCCTGATGGCCTATTCGCCGCTGGCTTTCGGCGTGTTGTCCGGCAAGTATCTGGGCGGCAACCAACCCGCCGGGGCGCGCCTCACCTTGTTCGATCGTTTCCGCCGTTATCGCGGGCGTCGCGGCCAGTCGGCCACCGAGGCCTATGTCAGCCTTGCCCGCAGCCAGGGGCTGGATCCGGCTCAAATGGCGCTGACCTATGTGGCCTCGCGCCCTTTCGTCACCAGTGTGATCATCGGCGCCACCACCTTGGAACAACTCGCCGCCGATATTAAATCCCTGGACCTCGAACTTTCGCAGGTGGTGTTGGCTGGCATCGAGGAGATCCACCAGGACAATCCCAACCCTTGCCCGTAAAAGCACGCTTCGTGCCCACATAAAGGTTAAATCATAGCGCCATGCCGAATCGCGCCTTGCAGTTTTGTTCAGCACTATTGAGTTGTGCGTTGTTTACCTCCACCCTCGCCGCCGCGCCGAGTATCGACGGCGTCACGCCGAAGCTGGTTAGCTACGGCAAGGGCGGCGAGGTCACCGTCACCCTGCATGACAACAAGCCAGGCACGCAACTGCTGATCGAGCCCGGTGGGCCAAGGCTGCGAGCTTCATTGAGCTTGTCCGCGCCGGCGCAGGACATCGCCATGGGTGAAACCGTCGCCGTCGTCGCGGCGGGGACCGCTGGCGTGCTGATAGTGGATCCCGCCAAGCTGCACATCACCGGCAGTTATCGCGACGGCGGCGACTACACCCATGTCGCCTTGAACGGCGACCAGGTCCTGGCGACGGACAATAGCGGCCGGCTAGTCCGCATAGATATCCACGATCTCCAGCAACCCCGTTTGCTGAGCAGCCTGAAGGTCGCGACCGGGATCACGGCCCTGAGCTGGCACGGCGCTCATGCCTATTTACTGCTCGGCGACGATACGCTGCAGATCATCGCTACCGACGGCAAGGGCAAACTGCAAACCCTTGCCACGCGGCATCTGGAAAGCGGTACATCCTCCCTCACCGATGATGGCACTCACCTGTTCGTCGCCGCCGGCGAGCGGGGACTGCTGATACTCGATGCCAACAGCGGCAAGCAAATCGGCCGCTACCGCACCACCGGAGCGGCGGTAGACGTCGCCGTACAACAGGGCCTGGCCTTCATCGCTCAAGGAGACAAGGGACTGCTGGTGCTGGATATCAGAAATCCCCGCGCACCGCTATGGATCGGCAGCCACAGCAAGCTTGGCGATGCACGGCGAGTGAAGGTGCAATACGATCGCGC
>CAZOTG010000020.1:10946-14445 GCA_964582585.1 uncultured Chromatiaceae bacterium
AGGGACAAGTGACCCTGGTGGATATCAGTCACCCCGACATGCCCACCACCTGGGCCGGTTATCCGCTGCACGCCGCGGTGCGGGCCATCGCCCTACAAGGCCGCACGGCACTGGTAGCGTCGGGGCAAGCGCTGCAGCAAATCGACTTCAGCGCGCAGCCGCCGCAGATCAGCAACGAGGGCCTGGACGTGGGGCGCGGCGTCAATTTCGGCGGTGAGCGCCGCGCCGCCATCGACGGCAATATCATCTATGTGGCGGATTGGTTCTCGGGGATCCATCTCTATGACATCGGCCATCCCGACCATCCCACCCTATTCTCCAGTTTTCACACCCCCGGCTCTTCCAAGGGCATCGCGGTGCGTGACGGCATCGCCTATGTGGCGGACGACGATCACGGCCTGCAGGTGGTGGACGTCCACGACCCGCTGCAACCCAAGTTGATCGCCAATCTCCCCACACCCGGGCTGGCCTATATCCCCAAGCTGGTGGGCGACACCTTGTATCTGGCGGGCCATCGCGGCGGATTTCAGATCATCGACGTCAAGGACCCCGCCAAGCCACGCCTGGTCACCAGCGTGCAAACTCCCGGCATGGCCTGGGGCATCGCCGTGGACGGCGATACCGCCTATGTGGCCGACGATCAGGCGGGCCTGCTGCTCATCAACGTAAAGGACGCCAAGCAGGCGCAACTGCTGGGCGATTTCAATCCCGGCGGCCGCGCCGAGGACGTAATGGTGCGGGACGGCATCGCCTATGTGAGCTTCTTCGATCAAGGCCTCTATGTCGTGGATGTGCACGACCCCGCCGCGCCCCGGCAACTGGCCCATCTCCAGACGCCGGGCAATGCCCGCGGTATCGCCCTGCGGGGCGATCATCTCTATCTCGCCGATTGGCTGGCGGGCATGGAGGTCATCGACATTCACGACCCGACCCAACCCAAGCTGGAGGGCAGCTACGACACACCGGGGGCGGCCTGGGGCGTGAACGTGGTGGGCGACAACGCCTATGTGTTGGATTGGTGGGGCGGCTTCATGGTGCTAAACGTCAAGGACCCGCAGCACCCGGTGTTCGCTGGCCGCTATCATGAGCGCGGCCGTGTCGAGCAAGTCGCCGCCCAGGGAAATTTCCTGTTCACCGCCAACGGCAGCGGCGGGTTGCAGGTCTTCGACGACAAGAATCCTCTCAATCCCACCTGGGTGACCGGCGTCGATACCGACCACCCTGCCAAGCAGATTTTTCTGCACAACGACGTCGCCTTCGTCGGTCAGGACAACGGCACGGTAAGCCTTATCGATATCAAGAATCCCTTCCAGTCCTATGAAATCGGGGCACTGGATTTGCCGGCCCCGGCCGCGGCCATGGCCGCCAAGGGCGACTACGCCTATTTCGCCGTTCCCGAGCAGGGCATCGTCATCGCCGATGTCAGTACGCCGCGCTGGCCCAAGGAGATCGCGCGCTTCATCACGCCGGTGACGGACATGTGCCTGGACGGCGATACCCTCTATGTACTGACCGCGTCTTCGCTGCTGCAACGGCTGGATGTCAGCAAGCCCAGCCATCCCAGATTGCTCGGCCAGGATGCACTGAGCGGCAAAGGTGCGTTGCTGCGCGTCTTGGGCGACGCCTTGGTTGTCTATCAGCCGCAGCGCGGCCTGACGGCCTTGCGCGATCAGGGCAAGGGACTGCAACCCGTCGCCCGTTATCCCTTCAAGGGAAAGATCATCGACATGAACATGACCGATGACAGGCTGTACGCCACGGTGGAAAATGACGGAGTCTATCTCTTTAGCCTCGACGGCGCGGATTTTCATCTGCGGGGACACTATCCACTGCTATCGCAGGCGACCCGTGTCACCTCCCACAAGGGGACGCTGTACCTCGCCGGCGAAAGCACCATCACCGCCCTCACCCCGCTGCCGAACCTGATGTCGGCGCAGCAGGGCGCCGATCGGATCACCGTGACGTTTCCGCCCTATACGCCGCTGGGCAGCTATAACCTGGTGCTGAGTGAAGACAACGGCGACAGCACCGTCTATGCCGACGCTCTGCAAGTAGGCATGCCGCGTTTTTCCCGGCCGAAGATCACCCAGGAAGAGTTCGAGCGCCTCCTGCAGCAATATCGCGCCAAGAACCCAGGACAGATGCCGTCCTCTCAGTAAGGGGCCAACCATGCACAAGCGAGTATTGGCGGGAATGCTGCTGCTGATGGCTTGGCTGACACTGCAGTCCGTTTATGCCAAAGAGATGAACTTCATCATCACCCTGGATCGGGCCGACCTGCAACGGCGGGTCGAGCGACTATTCCCCGTCCGCCGCGAAAATGACCTGGTGGGCGTAAAACTATTTCACCCGCAGGTGATATTACACGAAGGCAGCAACCGCATCGGCCTGCGCCTCCGCATCGACGCCGCAGCAGCCCAGCAATTCTCCGTCTCCGGTTCCGCTCGGGTGGATGGTGTGCTGCGCTTCATGAACAGCAGCGGGGAGTTTTATCTGGACGACGCCAGCATCGAGGAATTGCGCATCGAAAACGTCGAACCTTTTTATTTGGATCAGATACGACAGATCGCCGACGGGGCGGTCAGGGACTTGCTGCAGGAACGGCCCATCTACGTCCTGGGTCAAATGGGCGAGTCGACGCGCATCATGGGCAGCGATATCCGATCCGTCACCGTGCGGGACGGCAAACTGATTATTGAACTGGCCTTGCCGTGAATCTTGGCTAACAGATCGCCAACGACTTCAACAAAATAAATTACCCTGAGACCAGATAGTCGTTTTTCAACTTCACATAGTGCTGCGCCGAGTATTTGAACCACTCGATCTCTTCGTCGCTCAGAGGGCGGACCTGGCGCGCCGGGCTTCCCAGATAGAGATGTCCCCTCTCCAGGATCTTGCCTTCGGTCACCAGACTGCCGGCGCCCAGCAACACCCGGTCCTGCAACACCGCTCCATCCAGAATGATGGCGCCGATGCCGATCAGGCATTCGTTGCCGATGGTGCAGCCGTGGATGACCACGCGGTGACCGATGGTGACGTCGTCGCCGATGACCGTGGCATGGCCTTGAGGCAAATCCGGGTAGGGGTGGGTGACATGGATCACGCTGCCGTCCTGGACATTACTGCGGGCACCGATGCGGATGTGGTTTACATCTCCGCGCACCACTGCCATGGGCCACACCGAGGAATCGGGGCCTATCGCCACGTCGCCGATGACCGTGGCCTGGGAGTCCACGTAGGCCGAATCATTGACGTGGGGCCATGCCTCCTTGTAGGTGCGCAGTTTCATGCCGTTCGCCGCTTTAATTCATGATCCCGGAGACCCAAGTCTCGACTATTATCCGTTCATCATCAAGAGGGATAGAATGGAAGTTTAGCCGGCGAAACTGCCATGAATGCCATTCAGCGTCATCTTGCGTTGATTGGCGGGAGTGGCGCCCGGCGTCAAAGCGAGAAACATCGGCGCCTGGCCCGCCGGGTCGATGACGATGAACAGTAT
>CAZOTG010000021.1:0-14351 GCA_964582585.1 uncultured Chromatiaceae bacterium
ACACCACCCGGTCGGCGCGCCGGATGATATCCGGGTCATAGGTCACCCGCACGGCCATGTCTCCTCCCACATGCTCCAGGGCCTTGGAGACGGAGCGCAGATTGCCCATACCGTAATCGATCACCGCTACCACGTTCATACCAATAGCCTATATCGGCAATACCCTTCCCCCACCGTGCTGACTGATCACAACGCCCCTTTGGTCGAAGGCATCGCGCCCTGCATGCGCGGATCCATCTCCAGCGCCATGCGCAGCGCGCGGCCGAAGGCCTTGAACACCGTCTCGGCGATGTGGTGGCTGTTCACACCTCGCAGACTATCGATGTGCAGGGTCACCTTGGCGTGATTGACGAAGCCCTGGAAGAACTCGCGGAACAAGTCCACATCGAACTCGCCGATGCGGGCGCGGCTGAACTGTACGCCGTATTCCATGCCCGGGCGGCCGGAGAAATCCACCACCACCCGCGACAAGGCCTCATCCAGGGGCACATAGGCATGGCCGTAGCGGCGAATGCCGCGCTTGTCCCCCACCGCCTCGGCGAAGGCCTGCCCCAGGGTGATGCCGATATCTTCCACGGTGTGGTGAGCGTCGATCTGCAAATCACCGTCGGCGCCGATCGCCATGTCGATCATGCCGTGCCGCGCCACCTGATCCAGCATATGCTCGAGAAACGGTACTCCCGTCTTAAACGTGGTCGTGCCGGTGCCGTCCAGATTCACCTTCACCTGAATCCGGGTCTCTAAGGTATTCCGTTGCACACTGGCCTTGCGCTCAACCATGGTTCTCTCCGTTCACAGTCGCGAGTTTCGAGTAACGAGTGTCGAGGTAAAACTTTTTCTCGCTACTCGTTACTCGAAGCTCGTCACTATTTTACGCAATTCCTCCAGGAAAGCCTGGTTTTCTTCCGGCCTCCCCACCGTCACCCGCAAACAATCGTGCAGGGCCGGATGGGAACCGTGCAGGCTCTTGATCAGCACACCGGCCTTCTTGAGCCGCTCGAAGATCTCGCCCGCCCGTCCCGCCGCGACCCGGAACAGGATGAAGTTTGCCTGGCTGGGGAAGGCGGCCACCCCCGGCAGGGACTGCAGGGCGGCATACAGCGCTTCGCGATCGGCGCGGACCCGCCCAGCCTGCTCCAGCAACATGTCGTAGTGTTCCAATGCGAACTCAGCGCTGACCTGAGTGAGAACGCCGACGTTGTAAGGCAGCCGCAGCTTATCGATCTCCTGCAACCAGGACGGCGCGCCCACCAGATAGCCCAAACGCAATCCCGCCAGCCCCAGTTTTGACACCGTACGCAGGATCAACAAATGTTCGTAGCGAGCGAGATACTCCACAAAATCGGCGTCGCAAAAGGCGGTATAGGCCTCGTCCACCACCACCACGCCCGGCGCCGCCTCTATTAAAGTGCAGATATCCTCCGCGGCGAATAAGTTCCCGGTGGGGTTGCTGGGATAGGCGATGAACACCACGGCCGGTTGGTGCGACTCGATGGCGGTGCGGGCGGCGGCCACGTCCAGGGAGAAATCCGCCTTGAGGGGCACGCTCACATAGTTCACGCCCACGCTGGTACTGATGATGCGGTACATGGAGAAGCTCGGCTCCGGCGCCACCACCGCGCGACCGGTACCGCCCACCGCCATCAGGATCATTTGAATCAACTCATCGGAACCGTTGCCCAGCAATACTGCGCAGTCCGCCGGCAGCCGGAAGGTCTCCCGCAGTCTTGCCTTGAGTCGTGTCGCCGCGGGATCGGGGTAACGGTTGAGGCTGACGCCGCGCAGCGCCTCGCTCCAGCGCGCCACCATCTCCGGCGGCCAGGTGTAGGGGTTTTCCATGGCGTCGAGCTTGATCAGCCCGCCGGCATCCGGCACGTGATAGGCGGTGAGGGCCTGCACCTCCGGTCTCACCCATTGTTTTATGCGGGGATTCATGACGCGCTACGCTCCACTATCACGGTTCTTTCCCTGCCTCCGCGCGATATTCGGCGGAACGGGCGTGGGCGGTTAGGCCCTCGCCCCGCGCCAGCAGGGAGGCGGTACCCCCCAGGGTGCGCGCCCCCTCGGGCGAACACATGATCAGGCTGGAGCGCTTTTGGAAATCATACACGCCCAAGGGCGAGGAAAAGCGCGCGGTGCGTGACGTCGGCAGGACATGATTGGGTCCCGCGCAATAATCGCCCACCGCCTCGGCGGTATAGCGACCCATGAAGATGGCGCCGGCGTTGCGGATGCGCTTCACCAGGGCCTGCGGGTCCGCCACCGATAATTCCAGATGCTCCGGCGAGATAAAATTGGCGACCTCCGCCGCTTCCTCCAGGTCACGCACCTGGATCAAGGCGCCGCGCGCCGCCAAGGATTTCTCGATGATCGCGGCGCGCTCCATCTCCGGCAACAGCCGCGCGATGCTGTCCCGCACCTTATCCAGGTAGGCCCCGTCGGGGCACAGCAGAATGGACTGGGCGTCCTCATCGTGTTCGGCCTGGGAGAACAGGTCCATGGCGGTCCAATCCGGCTCGGTCTCGCCGTCACAGATGATCAGGATCTCCGACGGCCCGGCCACCATGTCGATTCCCACCTCGCCGAACACCATGCGCTTGGCGGTGGCCACGTAGATGTTGCCGGGCCCGACGATCTTGTCCACCCGGGGAATGGTCTCGGTCCCGTAGGCCAGGGCCGCCACCGCCTGCGCGCCGCCCACCGCGAATACCCGGTCGACGCCCGCCAGGGCCGCCGCCGCCAGCACCAGCTCGTTCAGTTCGCCGCCGGGGGTGGGCACCACCATGACGATCTCGCGCACCCCGGCCACCTTGGCGGGGATAGCGTTCATCAACACCGATGAGGGATAGGCAGCCTTGCCGCCCGGGACATACAACCCCACCCGATCCAGGGGCGTAACCTGTTGGCCCAGCAAAGTGCCGTCCGCCTCGTTATAGGTCCAGGTCTCCTGCTTCTGATGGCGGTGATAGGACTCCAGGCGCTGCACCGCGGTCTCCAGGGCGCCGCGGGTCGCGGCGGGCATGCGCTGCAATGCCTCCTGCAGACGAGCGGCGGGGATCTCCAGCTCCTGCACGCCGCGCGCCTGCATGCGGTCGAAGCGGTTGGTGTATTCGATCACCGCCGCATCGCCGCGCCGGCGCACGTCGGCAAGTATCCCCTCCACCGTCTTCGCCACCGCGGCGTCGGACACCGATTCCCAGGCCAGCAACTGTTCCAGCTGCGGCCGGAAGTCGGCGTTTTGCGTAGTCAGTCGTTTCATCACGCGTCTCTTCTCTGTATATCTCTGAACCGTGCGCACAGCGAACGCGACATCTCGCTACTTGCTACTCGGCACTCGCTACTGCTTTTCTACCGCCTTCGCCATGCGTTGAATGAAATCCTTGACCCGGGCGTGCTTCATCTTCATGGCCGCCTTGTTGACGATCAGGCGCGAGCTGATGTCGGCGATATGCTCCAGGGGCTCCAGGCCGTTGGCGCGCAGGGTGTTGCCGGTGTCCACCAGGTCCACGATCAGATCCGCCAGCTTCACCAGGGGCGCCAGCTCCATGGAACCGTATAGCTTGATGATCTCCACCTGTTTGCCCTGTTCGGCGAAATAACGGCGGGTGGAGGCCACATATTTGGTGGCGATGCGCAGCCGCGCGCCCTCCGTCCCGGCACGGCGCGGGCCGGCGAGCATCATGCGACACTGGGCGATCTTGAGGTCCAGGGGTTCGTAGAGACCATTCCCTTCGTACTCCATCAACACATCCTTGCCGGCGATACCCAGGTCGGCGGCGCCGTACTCCACGTAGGTAGGCACATCCGAGGCACGGATGATGATCAGCTTCACGTCGTCCTGATTGGTGGGCAGGATGAGCTTACGACTGGTGTCCGGGTCCTCCTGAGGGACGACGCCGGCGGCGGCAAGCAGGGGCAGGGCATCTTTGAAGATTCTCCCCTTGGAGACTGCGATGGTTAACACGTTGTTCATAACTTTTTCGGCAAGAACCGGCGCCAGTGGGTCGTTGTATTTCGTTCGGCCTCAGTCAGGCACGCGGCGGATGCGGGCCCCCAGTTGCGACAGCTTCTCTTCAATACACTCATAGCCCCGATCGATATGATAAATGCGATCCACCACGGTGTCGCCCTCGGCCACCAGACCCGCCAACACCAGGCTGGCGGAGGCGCGCAGATCCGTGGCCATCACCGGGGCGCTGGTCAACTGCTCCACGCCCTCGACGATGGCGATGTTACCCTCCAGGCGAATATCCGCGCCCAGGCGCTGCAGTTCCTGCACATGCATGAAACGATTCTCGAACACCGATTCGGAAATGGTCCCCGAGCCCTTGGCGATGCTGTTCAAGGCGCAGAACTGGGCCTGCATATCGGTGGGGAAGGCGGGATAGGGTGAGGTATGCACATCCACCGCTTTGGGGCGCCGACCCTCCATATCCAGGGACACCCAGTCGTCGCCCACTTCGATGTTCGCTCCCGCCTCGCGCAACTTGGCCAGCACAGCCTCCAGGGTGTCGGGACGAGCGTCCTTCAACTTGACGTACCCGCCGGTCATGGCGGCGCCCACCAGAAAAGTCCCGGTCTCGATGCGGTCCGGCAATATGCTGTAGGTGGTGCCGTGCAGACGCTCGACGCCTTCCACCACGATGGTGTCGCTGCCCGCCCCTTCGACCCGCGCGCCCATGCTGTTCAGACAATTCGCCAAGTCCACCACCTCAGGCTCGCGTGCGGCATTCTCGATCACCGTGATCCCCTTGGCGAGGGTCGCGGCCATCATGATGTTCTCCGTGCCGGTGACGCTGACGATGTCGAAAAAGATCCGCGCACCCTTGAGCTGCTTGGCCTTGGCGTGGATATAGCCACCCTCAACGACGATGTCCGCCCCCATGGCCTCCAAACCCGAGATATGCAGATTCACCGGCCGGGAACCGATGGCGCAGCCGCCGGGTAGGGACACCACCGCCTGTCCGTAGCGGCTCAACAGGGGGCCCAACACCAGGATGGAGGCGCGCATGGTCTTCACCAACTCATAAGGCGCGTAAAATTCCTCGATGGTGGTGGCATCGGCCTCGATACCCATCTTTTCATCCACCATCAGGCGCACGCCCATGCGGCCCAGCAATTCCATGGTGGTGGTGATGTCGTGGAGATGGGGGATGTTGCGCACCATTACCGGCTCGTCCGCCAATAAGGTGGCCGCGAGGATGGGCAGGGCGGCGTTCTTCGCCCCGGAAATACGGATTTCCCCGTTGAGGGGTTTCCCACCGGTGATGATCAGTTTGTCCATGGAGTGTTCATGTCTGGCAAGGATGGCTGGCCGCCGTCGTCATTTGGCTTCGCGCGCTCGCACCTAACGGTGTGCTTATTGACCCTCGGTTTGGGTGTTGGCCTGCTCCCACTGTTCACGGGTATAGGTTCGCATGGTCAAGGCATGGATATCGCCGCCCATCTTCCCCCCCAAGGTGGCGTAGACCATGCGGTGCTGCTCCAGCAGACCCTTACCGGCAAAGGCCTCCGAAATCACAACGGCGTCGAAATGACGCCCGTCGCCCGTAACCTGCACCTCGGCCCCGGGCAGACCGCGCTCGATCATGGTTTGTATCTCTTCAGACTGCATAGTGTTCATCGTTGACAAAGGCCTGCTCATGGATTAACAGCATACCTGCTCATCCGGCGTTTTGACAGCCTTAGGCCCCTAATTACTAGTTGATTTATCCTCTTTGGCGAAGGGCAACACCTTATCCAAGCCGCTGACGGTGGCGATGGCCATGAGTTGCGGCGGCGCATGCATCAGGGAAATGTCCCCGCCCCGCTTGCGCACCGTACGCACCAGATCGATAAGCAGGGCTATGCCGGCGCTGTCGACCCGGGTTATCCCCGCCAGATCCAGTTGCACAGGCCCGCTGCCCAAGTCGTCCTGACTGGAGCGCCATACTTCAGGGACCGTCGTGAAGGTCAACTCGCCACTGACCGTGTAGCTGCCCTCGCCGCTGGGGGTTATCCCGGCTTCGCTCACTGCGCCCCATCCTGCTTGTTGCGTTCCGCAAGTGAGGCGATCAACTTATCCAGACCATCCCGGCGGATCTGATTGGCAAAGGTGGTGCGGTAGTTGGTGACCAGACTGACCCCGTCGATGGTCACGTCATAGACCTTCCATTCGTCTCCTTTGAGATAGAGATCGTAATCGATGGGAATGGGAAAACCGCCCGGCTGATCCACCTCGGTACGCACCTTGACCTCGGTTTGCTGGGGAGTACCCCTGAAAGGCAGATAGGTAATCTTATTGTCCGCGTATGAGGACAGCGACTTGGCATAGGTCCGAACCAGCAAGGCCTGAAACTGCTCCACAAACTCCTTGCGTTGCTGTGGTGTCGCGGTACGCCAATATCTCCCCAGCACCCAACGGGACATGCGCTCAAAATCAAAGTGGGGCAAGACGATCTTGTTAACCAACTCATAGATTCGCCCGGGATGTGCATCGATGATCTGACGCTCGGTACGCAGCTTATCCAACATCTGTTCCGCGGTCTGCTGCACCAAGTCCTGCGGCGACTGAACAGCCCAGGAAGGCGCGCTGCCCATCAGCATGATCAAACCTATTACCCGCCATTTCATTGATCGGCTCCAGTGACGCGCAGCAGTTGCGCCACATGCATATTGTAATCGAAGACCGTCTGCAGGTACTGGGTATGGGCCAGCACATACCCCTGAAAGGCGGTCACTACCTTGTCACCCTTCTCCTGGCCCGCCTCGAAGTCGGCGAAGCTGGCGATCATCCACCGCCGCGCCGCACGGCTGGCTTCCGCCATATGCGCCACTGCATCATGATAGGCCTTGACCTGATGATATTGTTCCGCCACTTGATAGGGAATACCTTCCCGTGCCTGGGAAGCCTTGGCAATCAAGGCGTTCAACTCGGCCTCGGCCTGCGCCACCTGCGCCGACTGCACCCCGTCCGTCCAATCCCACTTCAACCCGATGAGGGGGGTAAGCCCGGCGTCATTGAAGGGGTCGGAGATGTAAGGATTGTCCAAATGATCGCGGTTGGGGGCATAGGACAAAAATCCCGCCGCACCGGCATAGAGATTGGGCCTGCTATTGGCCTTGTTGGCCGCAACCAAGGCGCGCCGCGCACGAAGCCCCGCCTCCACCTGCGCCATCTCGGGACGTTGCGCCAAGGCCTGCTGCTCGAGGGCCGGTAAATCCATGTCCGGCATGTCCATCGGCTGCAAGGCCCTGTCGGCCACGGTCAAATCGCTGCTCAGCCCGGCCCCGGTCAATATCTTCAACCCGTCCAACGCCACCTTCTCCAAGGCCCCGGCCTCATCCAGGTAACGACCGATCAAGGCCGAACCGGATTGCAATGCATATAAATCGGACTGCCGCACATTACCGCTTTGATCTTTCAACCACTGCTTGACCATCTCTATGGTGCCATCCACGCGATTTTTGACATCAGACAGCAGCAGCAGACCGTCATGGGCGGCAAGATAACCGTAATAGGCGCGCTTCACGTCAAGAACTGTCTGACCGCGTCGCAAACGCACGTCCCCTTGCTTCACCATCACATTGGCCTCGGCGGCCTTGGTATAATTTTCGACCTTACCGAAGGTATAGAGGGGCTTGACGACGGACAGGGTAACGTTGCCCCATAGCGAGAAACCGTTGATATCATAGCGGTCCGAGCGCACCGTGCAATTGCCGGGGACGCAGCCGCTGCCCTCGAACAAGCCGCCATCCACCGCGGGCGCAACGCCGAGAAAAGTATTGAGATCGAAGCTCCAGCCCTTATGCCCTTGCGCCTCGTCCACCATGGCGCGGGCGACGTCAACCAAGTGGTTAACCTCCTCGATGCGGGGATCATGATTCAGGGCGCGGCTTACCGCCTGATCCAAATCCACGGTCTCGGCGCAGGCGCCGCCGCAAAGCAATAGCGCGCATAAACTGAACGCCCAAATGCGGATCACTGGGTGGTCCCCTCCGACGCCTTCTGGAATAAAAAGCGACCGATCAACTGTTCCATCACCAGGGCGGACTGCGTCAACTTGACGCTGTCACCATTCTTAAGGAAGGTGTCCGACCCGCCGGGCTCCAGTGCCACATACTGTTCGCCCAGCAAACCGGCGGTAAAGATGCTGGCGGAACTGTCCTCCGGCAAGCGTCTGTACTTGTCATCGATCTGGAGGGTTACCACGGCCTGATAGCGCTGCTCATCGTAGCCGACCCCGGTCACCCGGCCGATGCGCACGCCGCCTATCGTTACCGGTGCCCGCACCTTGAGCCCGCCTATATTGTCGAAATGGGCCGTCAGAGTATAGCCCTTGTTGTCGCCGATAGAGGTGATGTTACTCACCTTCATGGCCAACACGAACAACGCCGCCATACCGCACGCGATAAAGAAACCAACCGCGATTTCAATGATTCTTGTCTGTTGCATAGTAGTTTAATCCACGCCGAACATGAGGGCCGTCAAGATAAAATCCAAAGCCAATACCGCCAAGGCTGTCTCCACTACGGTGCGGGTTGTGGCGCGGCTGACGCCTTCTGAAGTTGGTATGGCATCATACCCTTCAAATACCGCGATCCACGCCGCCACAAAGCCGAACGCCATACTTTTGATAATGCCGTTCAATACATCCTCGTGCCAATCCACTCGGGACTGCATGGTGGACCAGAAAGAGCCGCTGTCCACGCCGAGCAGACCTACCCCCACGAAGTAGCCGCCCATCACACCCACCGCACTGAAGATCGCCGCAAGCAGGGGCATGGCGATGCAGGCGGCGACGAAGCGCGGAACCACCACCCTTCTCAATGGATCGACCGCCATCATTGCCATTCCCGCCAGTTGTTCCGTGGCCTTCATCAAACCGATCTCCGCGGTCAGCGCGGAACCGGCACGACCGGCAAACAGCAAGGCCGCCACCACCGGGCCGAGTTCCCTGACCAGGGATAAGGCCACTACTTGGCCCAGGGATTCCTCGGACCCGAAATCCGAGAGGGTATTATACATTTGTAATCCCAGCACCATACCCACGTTCAGGCCGGAGACCACGATGATCACCATGGACAACACGCCCACCGAGTAAAGCTGCGTCACGACCAAGCTCGGACGCAGGATTGCCTGCGGCAAACCGGTCATTACCTGCCACAAGAAAAGATGGGCGCGCCCCAGGCGTTCAAAAACACGCATGGCACGGCGGCCTAAATTTTGCAGCCAATTAATCATGGCGGCCAGCACCCCTCAGCAATCTGCGCATCGATGACATTCAATCCTATGTCAACAGATCGGCGGCATAATCAGAGGCCGGATAATGAAAGGGCACGGGCCCATCGGGGAGACCATGCATAAATTGATTCACCCAGGGCGAACCTTGGTGATCCAGGACCTGCGGCGTACCCTGCCCCACTACCTTACCCTCGGAAATCACGTACATATGATCGCAGATCATGGTCAACTCGTGCACATCATGGGAAACGACGATACTGGTAAGCCCCAAGGCATCGTTCAGCAACCGAATCAATTTCATGATCACGCCCACGGTAATCGGATCCTGGCCGGTGAAGGGCTCATCATACATGATCATCATGGGGTCCAGGGCGATGGCCCGCGCCAACGCCACCCGCCGCGCCATCCCGCCGGACAATTCGCTGGGCATGAGATCGCGGGCGCCACGCAAGCCCACCGCCTCCAACTTCATCAACACCACATCGTGGATCATGGAGTCGGACAAATGGGTGTGCTCGCGGAGCGGGAACGCGACGTTTTCAAAAACGGTGAGATCGGTGAACAGCGCCCCTGTCTGAAACATGACGCCCATGCGCTTGCGCATCGCGTACAGCTCGTCGCGACTCATGGTATTCACATCTTCGCCATCCACCTTGATCCGACCACTGGCGGGGCGCAATTGTCTACCGATGAGATTTAGCAGGGTGGTCTTGCCGGTGCCGCTGGGACCCATGATGGCCGTCACCTTGCCGCGCGGGATGTCGATGTCCACGGCGTCGAAGATCACGCGCGTACCGCGCGCGAACGACAGCCCGCGGACCTCCACCAACGGGGTTTCGCCACCTTGCGACATCATTGTTCTTGTTAATCTCCTTGATTCCGCACCGTATCACCCTTGCCGGCAAACGGCGCAGGTGATAAGGATAACCCGGAAACACCGCGACTGGCTATCGGGCCGCCCCCTGCAGGAGAGAGGACATGGCTTATTTTACCAAGCGTTACCATCCGCCCGGCACCGCGCCCGGCACCCTGACCATCGATGAAAGCGAGTCCGCCCACCCCATCAGATTGCAACTGGTGGAATACGACGCCGACACCTTGAACGAACGGGAGGGCCTTTCCCTCTCTGAATGCAAGGCCTCGCTGGAAAGCGCCACCATCACCTGGATACATGCCCACGGCTACGCCTCCCCGGATTTGCTCAGTGAATTGGGGGAAACCTTCGGCCTCCACCCCCTGGCCCTGGAGGACGTGCTCAATACCGGCCAGCGCCCCAAGCTGGAGAACTACGACCGCCAGATGTTCGTGGTGATGAGTCTGCCGGCGTGGCGCGGCGAGGAGCTGGCCATCCGACAAGTCAGCCTGTTCTTCGGCAGCAACTACATAATCAGCTTCTACAACGGCGATCAGGACCCCTTCGAACCGGTACGCAAGCGCCTGCGCGTCAGCGGGTCGCGTTTACGCGGGCGCGGTGCCGATTACCTGTTTTATACCCTGCTGGACATCATCATCGACCAAGGCTTCCCCGTGCTCGAAGACCTGGGCGAATGGATAGAGAACCTGGAAGACGAACTGCTGGGCAAGCCGTCCCGGGAGACCCTGGCGCAGATCCACCAATTGAAACGCGACCTGTTGTTGCTGCGCCGCATGCTGTGGCCGCAGCGGGAGGTGATCAATCAACTGCTGCGCGGAGACCAGCCTCTGATCCAGGAGGCCACCCGGCCCTATCTGCGCGACTGTTACGATCACATGGTCCAGATCATGGACCTGTTCGAGACCTATCGCGACATGACCGCCGGCATGATGGACGTCTATCTGTCCAGCGTCAGCAACCGACTTAACGAAGTGATGCGGGTACTCACCGTCATCGCCACCATCTTCATCCCCCCCACGTTTCTGGTGGGCGTCTACGGCATGAACTTCACGGACATGCCGGAGCTGCACTGGCGTTACGGCTACCTCATGACTTGGCTGATCATCGTCGCCATGATTGGGGGGATGCTGCTGTACTTCAAGCGGAAGAAGTGGTTCTAAATAAGAAGGTTTCGAGTTTAGGGTTTCGGGTTTTGAGTTGAAAAGCCCAACTTAGACCATCCCCTCTCCCATGGGGATTTATGCCCTTTAGGGTAGAGAGACAGGGTGAGGGAAGTTGATCAACTCGAAGCTCGAAACTATCTTGGATTCCTGCGCTGATACAGGCTATGTGCCAACCAGCCCAATAACGCGCCGACCACCAGCAGCAGGAAGATCAGCAACACCCGGGACATGGAGAGCTTCCAGAACAACAGGCGTACCTCCACCACCTGGGTGTTCTGCAGGGTAAACAACACCACCAGGGCGACCAAACTCAGAATCAGCGCCAACTTGGTTCTATTCATCCCTGATCCCGCCAGTGTGCAGGCAGATCCACCTTCCGGTGGTCTACGGCCAACTCGAAACCCGAAACCCTAAACTCGAAACTTATTTAAGTTCCAGCGATGGTCATGCGCTCGATCAAAACCGATCCGGTGCGGGTATTGCCACGGGTGTCGACATCGCTGCCAACCGCCGCGATACCCTTGAACATGTCGCGCAGATTGCCGGCAATGGTGATCTCCTCCACCGGATACTGGATCTCCCCGTTCTCCACCCAGAAGCCGGCGGCGCCCCGCGAATAATCGCCGGTGACGATGTTCACCCCCATGCCCATCATCTCGGTGACCAGCAGGCCCTTGTCCATCTCCTTCAACAGGCCCGTGAAATCCAAGGGACCGGGATCGATGGTGAGATTGTGTACCCCGCCGGCATTGCCGGTGGTCTCCATCCCCAGCTTGCGCGCCGAGTAGCTGTCCAGCACATAGCCCTGCAACACCCCCTCGCTGATCAGGTCGCGGGCCCGGGTGGCAACGCCCTCGCCGTCGAAGGGCGCGCTGCCCAGGGCCTTGGGCAGATGGGGTTGTTCATGGATGTGAATAAAGGAAGGAAAGACCGCTTCACCGAGCTGATCCAGCAGGAACGAAGACTTGCGGTATAAACTCTCGCCGCGAATGGCGCGGATGAAACTGCCGAACAACCCACCGGCCACCTCCGCCACGAACAGCACCGGCGCCTGCTGGGTGGCCAGTCGCCGCCCGTTCAAGCGCCTCACGGTACGCTCCCCGGCGCGCCGCCCGACACTGCGCGCCGCTTCCAGATCATCCCTGTCGCGGGCCACCGTATACCAGTAATCCCGCTGCATGCCATGACCGTCGTCGGCGATCACCGCGCAACTCACGCTGTGACGGGAGCTGGGATAGGCGCCCAGGAAGCCATGGCTGTTGCCGTATACCCGGTAACCGGCATGGCTGGACACCGTCGCCCCCTCGGAGTTGGTGATGCGTGAATCCGTCTCCCGCGCCGCCGCCTCGCAGTCCTGCGCCAAGCCGATGGCGCGCTCCGCCGACAGGTCCCAGGGGTGGTGAAGATCGAGATCGGGGATATCCTTGGCCATCAGCGCAGCCTCCGCCAGACCGGCGCTGGGGTCCTCGGCGGTGTACTTGGCCACGGCGCAGGCCGCGGCCACTGTCTCGCGGATCGCCTCCCGGGAAAAATCCGAGGTGCTGGCCGATCCCTTGCGCTGCCCGAAATACACTGTGACGCCCAGGCCTTTGTCGCGGTTATGCTCCACGGTCTCCACCTCGCCGAGTCGCACCGTCACCGACAGGCCACTCTCGGCGTTGACCCCCGCCTCCGCGGCGCTCGCCCCCTGGCGCTTGGCCTCGTCTAGGATCGCGGCGACGGTGTCCCGCAAATCACCCTGGCTTTGTCTTACTACCTCTTTCACTGTGGTCATCATTTACTCCATCCAATCAGCCTGTCCGTCGTCAGGCACAAGACACTGGAGACCAGCCTATCCGGTTTTGCCGCGGTTTGCCAAGCGACATGCCCATGAAAAACCGCGAAGAGATGGAAATAAAAAGAAAGGCGCTGAAGCGCCTCCTACTTTCACCTATTTTCGGCTTGAATGTCGGCCGTGACCGTCCAGATCGTGCCGTGCATTCACGTCATGGCCCGTGGATTCATCCTCACCACCGTGGAATCGTCCCGTCCACGACGTTCCGCGCCAACCACCCGGTTTCGCCCACCGTGTTTGGCCTCGTACAGCGCCGTATCGGCTTCGAGCACGATGGTCTTGGCGTCATTTACGGCCTTCGACAACGCCGCGACGCCGATACTGACGGTGACGGGACGCTTGGTCCAAGGCGTACGCTCGATGTTCGTGCGCATGCGTTCGGCCAGCTTCTGGGCACTTTTAATGTCGGTCTCCGGCAGGACGACGCCGAACTCCTCTCCGCCCAGACGCGCCACGCAATCCACCTCGCGCACGCTTTGCGACAGCGAATGGGCAATAGTCTTCAATACCTCGTCGCCTTCGGGATGGCCGAAGGTGTCGTTGTAGGATTTGAAATTGTCCACATCCAGGATCAGCACGGACAAAGGCAGGCCGTAGCGGTGTGACCGCGCAAGTTCCTCCGACAACCGGGCGTTGAAAACACGGCGATTGGACAACTCGGTCAAAGGGTCCGTACCGGACAGGAGTTCCAAGCGGGCATTGGCATTGGCCAGACCGTCCGCGAAAAATTTAAGCTCGGCATGAGTCTTCTCCAAGGCCTCCTTGCCCTGTCTCAGCGAATCCAGCGCAGCGAGGCGACGGGCTAAAAACAGGATCAATGCCGTGGAAGCCATGGCGATGGACACCGCTAAAAGCACGCGGGCGAAGTCGTTGTGGTAAAGATCTATTTTAACTCCATATTGAAAGAGGGTAGCCATCACCACCGGCCCGAACAAGGCGAAAGGAAGCATCCAACGCGACATGGTTCCACCGGCATCGTCGCTGAATATGATATTTGCCGGCCACGCCTTGGGTTCCGCCAACAGGAATCCCAGGCTGACAAGGAGAAACAACAGCGCCGTGTGCACCGCCATCGAACTGTAGATAAATACGCCGTACAGGGCCGGTACGGCCAAGGCATACCCATAGAGGGCCAGCAGCGAAATGAGGAAGGCGGCCACGGCCAAAAGTGGTGAGACAAGCCTGGCCGACCGAATACCCGTCAACAACAAGGCCGAGCCAAGCCTGACGCTCCTGCGGCGGATCTCCTCCGAATTC
>CAZOTG010000022.1:0-14245 GCA_964582585.1 uncultured Chromatiaceae bacterium
CGTGCTGACCTATTGCGATTACGGCAAGATTTCCACCCTGGCCGCGGCGACACTGCGCGATATCGGTTACAGCCGGGCCATCGCCCTGGACGGCGGATTTCAGAGCTGGAAGGAAACCGTCGCGCCGGTGACGGGATAAATGCTCCGAGTTTAATACGGCATCGCACAGCCGGAACCAAACCCGAAGCTCGAAACCCTAAACTCGGAGTTAGATGAATCCGGTTTTCACATTATTAACGCTTGACGTTAATAACGTGATACGTTAACATTCGTTTCATGATCAAATCCTTTCGAGACAGGGATACCGAGAGGGTATTCAAAAGGCAGCGAGTCCCGCGATTTTCTCTGTCGATTCAAAAGATAGCGCAGCGCAAGCTGGATTTGATAGAGGGTGCTGATCTGATTGAAGATCTCCGAACACCGCCCGGAAACCGTCTGGAAAAGCTCTCGGGAAAGCGCAAAGGCCAGTACAGTATTCGCGTTAACGATCAATGGAGAATATGCTTCCGATGGAAATCCGGACAAGCTACTGATGTGGAAATAGTCGACTATCATTAGGTGAGTGAAATGAGCGATAAAAGATTACCTCCGATTCATCCTGGTGAACTTCTATTAGAGGAATTTCGGAAACCTATGGGTATAAGCCAATATCGCCTTGCGAAGGCGACGAGTGTGCCTGCACGGCGTATCAATGAAATAGTTCATGGGAAGCGTTCAATCACTGCTGATACGGCTCTTCGCCTTTCGAGGTTCTTTGGTATGTCGGATCGTTTCTGGATGAATCTGCAGACGCGCTACGATCTTGAACTGGAAAAGGATCGGCTTGGCTCCCGACTCGATGATGAAGTTGAGTTATATGAGGAAGCCAGTTAAACAGGATTCAAACAATATAATCCAGACGATCCAGACGCGCGCTTCGCGCAACGCCGCACGGAATAGATGTTCCGAGTTCAATACGGTATCGCACAGCCGGAACCAAACCCAAAGCTCGAAAGTTTAATCTCGAAACTCTTCGCCCGCCAGCGCCTGCTTTAGCGGCTCCAGATAGGCTTCATAATGGCGCCAGCGCTGGACGGCCCCTTTGTAGATGGGCTCGCGCACCTGGCTGTAACTCAGGGTGTTGACGAAGCGTTTGTTCTCATGATGGCGCAGGCACCGCGCGTCCCAGTCCAATCCGCAGAAGGCCAGCATGTCGCGGGTAACGGCCTCCTGATCTTCCACCAGCGCCTCATAGGACACATCGTGGATGGGTAATGGCAGCACTTCACGCCAATGGCGCATCAATCTTTGATAATGCCTGTAGTACAGGCCCAAATTTTCCAGCTGATAGACATAGGGATGATAGCTGGCGAAATCGTGAAAGTAGCAGGACAGGCAGGTATCCAGCGGCTCGCGCATGCAATGAATAATATGTGCCTGGGGAAACAGCAGCGCGATCAATCCGAGGTGCAGAAAATTTTGCGGCATCTTATCGGTCACATAGCGGGTATCGGGCGAGAGCTGCGCAAGCCTGTCCAAATAGCGCATCGCCAATCGATTGCAGCCATCCTCCGTCAGCTCACGCACGCAGGCAGGGTAGCCCGATGACGAGGAAAGCATCTTGCACATATCGGCGGAGAGGTTATTAATGTCGTCAAGTTCGCCGGCACCGTATACCTGAGGATGGCTGGATAGAATTTGTTCCACCAATGAGGTTCCGGAACGCGGCATTCCCACGATGAAAATGGGCCGCTGCGAGCCGTGGGTGGCCCGCGGCGCATCCCGCATGAATTCGGCATTGAAGACGCTCGGCAACTCTTCCATTCCTTTGGCAAAACCTTCCCTGTCGAAGCTGTTCGGCTTGAGATCGTTGCCCGTCTTGAAATGCGCGAAGGCCTTGTCGTACTCGCCTTTGCGGTCGTAGAGCCGGCCGAGATTGAAATGCGCCACGATGCGGCGCTGCAACTGAAGGAACCCGTGTTCCTGGGCGAGACCTTTTTCCAACAGGGCAATCGCTTCATCGCAACGGCCCACCTGATCGCACAGGGCCGACAAGGCGTTGCCGATTTCCAGATTCGGCGGGCCGTTGTCGATGTAGGGCTTGATGGTGGCGTAAGCCTGATCGGCCAGGCCTTGCCGCTCCAGGATGGCCGCCTCCGCGGCGATCATGCCGATATCCGCCGGATCGAGCCGGCCCGCCTGGCGATAGCAGGCCAAGGCCTCGTCCAATTGCCCGAGTATGATGAGCGCCCCTCCCAAGGACTTATAGGCCGTGGCGAAGTTGGGATTGATCTCCAGGGCACGGCGATAGTTCGTCACCGCCTGGGCGGACTGTCCCTGGAGTTTGAGGACATTGCCCAGATTGACCAGCGCCTCCGCGTAGCGGCTGTTGATGCGCAGGGCCTGTTCGAAGCTGGCCCTCGCCTCCTCGAGCTTCCCCAGTTCCAGCAGCACGTTGCCCAGGTTGTTGAATGCCTCCGACCATTGCGGTTTCAGGTCCAAGGCGCGCCCATAAGCCTGTTCCGCCTCTTGCAACCGACCCAGCTCCTTGAGGGCCTTGGCCATATTGAAATACGCCTCGGCGAAGTTGGGACGTATGGCGATCGCTTCACGGCAAGAGGCGATGACCCCCTCCATGGACCCCATGAGACCGTTGATCAGGCCGAGGGAGAACCAGGCATCGGCGTCGGACCGGTCGAGTTGGCAGATCTGCTGATAGAGTTCCCGCGCCTCGGGCAAGCGGCGGGCTTGAAGAAGACCCTGCGCCTTCTCCTTCATGGTTCGGATTTTGGGATTCTGTTGAGACATGATGAGGAGCCCTGTACAGAATGGCTATCGGACAAGACCCACCCTCGATTTAGGGAACCTCTGATTTAATTGTCATTTCGAGCGTAAGCGAAAAATCTTCTGCTGCAGAGTATATAAACAGCAATATACAACATTTCTTCCCCCAGGGCATAAATCCCTCCGGTCGAAATGACATAATCGAATTAAGCAGAAGATACTTAGATCTTTATAGCAGCCGCGCATACGGTCGCCGAGCGATATCCGTCAGGAATAACGCTGAAACACCAGACTGGCGTTGGTGCCGCCGAAACCGAAACTGTTGGACATCACGCAGTCTATATTCACGTCGTCCATGCGCTGGCGCACCACCGGGAAGCCTTCCGCTGCGGGGTCGAGGCGCTCGATATTGGCGGAGGCGGCGATGAAATTTTCCTGCATCATCAGCAGAGAATAGATCGCCTCGTTGACACCCGCCGCACCCAGGGCGTGGCCGGTGAGGGACTTGGTGGAACTGATGTAGGGAACCTCGTCGCCAAACACCTCGCGCACCGCGCCGAGCTCGGTAACGTCGCCCACCGGCGTGCTGGTACCGTGGGCGTTGATGTAATCCACGGGCCGGTCCACGGTGGCCAGGGCCTGCTGCATGCAGCGTACCGCGCCTTCGCCCGAGGGCTGCACCATGTCGTAACCGTCGGAGGTGGCGCCGTAACCGGTGAGTTCGGCATAGATGCGCGCGCCGCGCGCCAGGGCGTGCTCCAGTTCTTCCAGGACGACCAGGCCACCGCCGCCTGAAATGACGAAGCCGTCGCGGTCGGCATCATAGGCGCGCGACGCCTGTTGCGGGCGGTCATTGTAGTTTGCCGACAAGGCGCCCATGGCGTCGAACAACACACTGAGTGTCCAGTGCAGCTCTTCACCGCCGCCGGCGAACACGATGTCCTGCTTGTCCATCTGGATCAATTCGCTGCCGTGACCGATACAGTGGGCGCTGGTGGCGCAGGCCGAACTGATGGAATAGTTCACCCCCTTGATGGCGAATGGCGTGGCCAGACAGGCCGAGTTGGTGCTGGACATGGTACGCGGCACCATGAACGGCCCGACCTTGCGCGCGCCCTTGGTGCGCAGGATGTCGGCGGCCAGCACCAGGTTGGAGGTGGAAGGTCCGCCGGAACCCACCACCAGGCCCGAACGGGGATTGGAGACCTGTTCTTTGCTGAGGCCCGCATCGGCGATGGCCTGCTCCATGGCGATGTAATTGAAGGCGGCGCCGTCACCCATGAAGCGGCGCAGCCGGCGATCGATGACTTCGTCCGGGTTGAGCTTGAGAGAACCGTAGACATGGGAACGAAACCCCAGTTCGGCGTATTCGGCGCTGTATTCGATGCCCGATTGTCCTTGTTTGAGCGCGGCAACCACCTCGTCCCGGTTGCGACCGATGCTGCTCACGATCCCCAACCCGGTGACTACCACGCGCCGTGTCGTCTTGCTCATTAAAAACCTTCTGTCACTGTAAAAAGTCCAACCCGAAGATCCGATGCGGCATATATCTCCCTGCCATCGGCGATCACCACCGCATCGGCGATCCCCATGAACAGTTTACGTTGGATCACGCGCTTCAAATTGACGCGGTAGGTCACCAGCTTATTGGCCGGGGTGATTTGACCGGAGAATTTGACCTCGCCCACACCCAAGGCGCGGCCGTGTCCGGGACCGCCCAGCCATCCCAGGTAAAAACCCACCATCTGCCACAGGGCGTCCAAACCCAGACAACCCGGCATCACAGGATCCCCCTCGAAATGACACTTGAAGAACCATAAATCGGCATCGATATCGAATTCGGCGACGATCTCACCCTTGCCGTACGCCCCGCCCGTTTCATTGATTGCCGTGATGCGATCGAACATCAGCATGGGCGGCAAAGGCAATTGCGCGTTGCCCTCCCCGAACAGCTGACCGTGCCCGCACAGCAACAATTCATCGCGCGAAAAAGCGTGTTGATGTTTATATGTCATAGTTCTACTGCTGTAAGTGTGAGTCCGGCTGCGAACTCGAACAGTCCCCCAGAAGCCCCCGAGTCTCGCGCGTTATCATAACATGAAAAACGCGTTGTAAAGTGCGCAACGGCGATTCCCGGGGACACGGCTGCGGTTCACATTCGGCGGGATTGCGGCACAAAATCCCATCGGTCATCTCGCGCCCGCTCCCGCCATGCGTTCTTTTTTAAGCATCGCCAGCACCGCCGTTGCGGCTTGGTGCGCGGCGTCCTGCCGCAGGCGCTGGTGTATCTCCCGGAATGCGGCGACCAGCCGCACGGTACCCTGTTTATCGTCGAGATGGTTTTGTACGGCTCTTGCCAACGCCTCCGGGGTGACGTCCTCCTGGATGAATTCCGGCACCAGGGCGCGTTGCGCCAGGAGATTGGGCAAGGCGCAAAAGGGGACCTTGACCATACGCTTCGCAAGCCAATAGGTAGCGGGTTTAAGACGGTAGGCCACCGCCATGGGACATTTCATCAGCATGGCCTCCAAGGTGGCGGTACCCGATGTGACCATGGCGGCATCAGCGGCGGCCAGGGCTTGCTGTGACTGGCCGTCGACGAGGGTGACCGGCAAATCGCTACCCTGCAATTGCTCCTTGAACAGGGCCCGGGTCGCGGCGGTGGTCAGCGGCGCCACGAAGCGCAGCTGCGGCCGACGTGCATGCAAGATTTTGGCGGCGGCGATGAACACCTCGCCCAGTAGCCGCACTTCGGTCATGCGGCTGCCGGGCAGCAGCGCCACCACTTCCCCCTCCTCCGGCAAGCCCAGCTGTCGCCGCGCCCCGGCCCGGTCCACTTCCAGGGGAATGGCGTCGGCCAGGGAGTGGCCCACATAACGCACCGGTACATGGTGCTCTTCGTAAAAAGCGGCCTCGAAGGGAAACAAGGTCAGCATCAGATCGGTGGAACGGGCGATCTTCTTCAGGCGATAGCGGCGCCACGCCCACACCGAAGGACTGACGTAATGCACCGTGGGAATTCCAGCGCGCTTCAAGGCCTCTTCCAGACCCAGATTGAAGTCCGGGGCGTCGACGCCCACGAAGACGTCGGGCGGATCGGCGAGGAATCCGGCGATCAATTGCCTGCGAATGCGGTACAGCTCGCGCAGCTGGCCCACGCCTATCAAGCCCATCACCGCCAATTTTTCCGAGGGAAACAGCGACCGGCAGCCCTGCTCCACCATACGCGGCCCGGCGATACCCATGAATTCCGTATCGGGGACCCGTTCCTTGACGGCGGCGATCAGCGCCGCGCCCAGCATATCCCCGGAGGCCTCGCCGGCCACGATGCCGATGCGAATGGTCATGGTTCGAGAGGAAAGAATATGTAGAGTGCGCCGTGCACACGGGAATGCCGTTTATCGTGCGCGCAGCGCACGCTACGGGAACTGTCGCGCATAGCGCGCATTTAGCGCACGATTCCCCGTTCGGAGTTCTCCAGGCAGGTCACCATCAATTCCACCTCGGGACAGACGGCGATCATCTCCTTGAGTTGCTCGATGGCTTCCTTCACGGTGAGGTTGGATCGATAGATGATTTTATAGGCGCGGCGCAGATGCGCGATGGTCTCGGCGCCGAAGCCTCGCCGCCGCAGACCTTCAACGTTCAAGCCGTGGGGCGCGGCCGAATAACCGGACACCATCACGTAGGGCGGCACGTCCTTGGCGATGCCGCTGTCGAAGGCGGTGAAACAATGGGCACCGAGGGTGCAGAATTGATGCACCTTACTGAAGCCGCCGAGGATGACGTAATCCTCGATGATCACATGGCCCGCCAGGGAAACCGTGTTGGCGATGACGGTGTGACTGCCTATCTGGCAATCATGGGCGATATGCACATAGGACATGATCCAGTTGTCGTCGCCGATGCGCGTGGTACCGCCGCCCTGCACCGTACCGCGGTTGATGGTACAGAATTCACGGATGACGTTACCGTCGCCGATCTCGAGCAGCGTCGCTTCCCCGTTGAATTTTTTGTCCTGGGGAATCTCGCCTACGGAGGCGAATTGAAAGATCTTATTCTGCCGCCCGATGCGGGTGGGACCGTTGATGACCGCATGGGGACCAATCCAGCAGCCCTCGCCGATAATCACGTCGGGACCGATGACGGTATAGGGCCCTACCTCTACGTCGGAGGCCAGTTCCGCTCGGGGGTGAATGACGGCACGCGAATCGATCAAATCTCAACTTCCCTATGTGCGCACATGAGATCGGCGCTGGCAACCACCTTGCCGTCAACCTTGGCCTCGCCGCTGAACTTCCAAACACCGCGCACCGCGCGCTCCAATTTCACTTCCAGAATCAGTTGATCACCCGGCTGTACCGGTTGCTTGAAGCGGGCGTTGTCAACCGCCGCCAAGTAGTACATGGTACCGCTGGCCGGCGTGGTCTGAACGGTCTTGAAGGCGAGGATGCCGGTGGCCTGGGCCAGGGCCTCGATGATCAGCACCCCGGGCATGACCGGCCGGCTCGGGAAATGGCCCATGAAAAAGGATTCGTTGACGGAGACATTCTTGAGCCCCGTCAGGGCTTGTCCCGGCGTGCAGGCCAGCACCCTGTCGATCAAGAGAAAGGGATAGCGATGAGGCAGGTGCTTGAAGATCTCATGGATGTCCATCGCGAACGGGACCGCCCCTGCATCCTGTTCGGAAGCGGCAGCCGATTCATTTTCCGAGCGACGCTCCTTGGGCGGTACGGTTTCTGACATAGTCTGTTTGTCCTTTATGTCCCCAGCGGGGATTGGGTATTCATTGCCGAATGATTGATCAAGCTATTTTTTGTTAGTGCGATCCTTGATGACCGTTTCCAGATGCCGCAAACGCCGCGCCATATCATCCAAGTGGTGAAAACGGGCGTAGTTCCTGCGCCAATCACGATTGGGCTCCAAAGGCGTCCCAGATGAATACACCCCCGGCTTGCGGATGGAATGCGCAACGAAAGACATGCCCGTAATATGCACATCGTCGACGATCTCGGTATGTCCGACGATACCGACGCCGCCGCCGATGGTGCAACGCGCGCCAATCCTGGCGCTCCCCGCAATGCCGGTGCAGCCGGCGATGGCGCTATGGGCGCCGATGTAAACATTGTGCGCGACTTGTATCTGATTATCCAGCTTTACGCCGTCCTCGATCACGGTATCGTCCAAGGCGCCGCGATCGATGGTGGTATTGGCGCCGATCTCCACGTCATCGCCGATGCTTACCGCCCCCAGCTGCGGGACCTTGATCCATGTACCGCCGTCGTTGGCCAGGCCGAAGCCGTCGCTGCCGATGACCACGCCAGGGTGGATGACGGCGCGTTTGCCGATGCGGCTGCCGTGGCAAACCGTGACATTCGCAACCAAGCGGCTGCCCGCGCCGATGCGGCTGTTGCGTCCGATGACGCAGCCCGGCCCCACCATCACCTGCGCGGCGATCTCCACCCCTTCATCAATGACGCTGTGCGGACCGATCCAGGCGCTGGGATCGATGCTGCTGGTGGGATTGACCGCGGCGCTGGGATGCCGCCCCTGCTGCGCGGGGACGGAAGGACTCAAGCGGGCGGCGATCCGCGCATAGCTCAAATACGGGTCGGCCACCACCAAGGCATTGGTAGGGCAAGCCGCGCGATATTCCTCGCTGAGGATCACCGCGGAGGCGACGGTCGCCTGCAGATATCTGGCATAACGGGGATTGGCCAGAAAAGAGATATCGCCGCTCTTGGCGTTCTGGAGCGTGGCGACGCCGCTGATCTTGCAATCGGCGTCACCGTGAACATGGCCGCCCACATGTTCGGCCAGTTGTCCGAGGGTTTCTACCACCGAGTTACCGTCCTATTTACTAGAGGCCGGAGCGGTACCCTTCGCGTCAGCGGAGGTCCGCAATCTTTCCAACACCTTGTCCGTCATATCGATGGTGGAACTGGCATAGGCGACCCCCTCGTAAACGATGAGATCGAAATTCTGTTCCTTGCCTATCCCCTCGATGGCCTTCTGAACGGCAGCCAGCAGCTTGTTCATTTCCTCATTGCGGCGCAGATTGAGATCGTCGCGGAAGGCATCGCTGGCATGCTGCATATCGCGCTTGCGGATCACAATCTCGCGTTCGAGTTTGCTGCGCTCGGCCTCGCTCATTACCGCGCCGTCACGCGCCATCTTCTCTTCCAGCCGTTTCAACTCCTTGCGATCCGCCAACAAATCGCTCTCCTTGCCTGAAAATTCCTGCTTTAACTTTTTCGCGACCGCCTCCGCCTGCGGCGATTCGTCCAATACCCGCGCCGCATTGACATAGCCGATTTTCAAATCCGCATTCGCCGCCGGCGCAATCGCCAACAGCATCATGAATATCAGACCGATACCACTTTTCTTCATGCTAGAGACCTCGAAATCAACCCGCTTTTTAGAATACCGCACCCAAGGAGAATTGGAAAACCTCGGTTTCATCTTCGGCCTTGGCATTTAGCGCCTTGGCCAAACTAAAAGTCAACGGCCCGATGGGCGACAACCACACCGCCGACATGCCGGCGGAATAACGCAATTCCCCGGCGGCGAAACTGTCATAGTCCTTATAAACATTGCCCGCATCAAAAAAAATCCCCGTGCGGAAGGAGCTGTTTTCCTCCATAAAGGGCGGGGTAAAGAACAATTCCGCGCTGCCGGTAGTGCTGAAGGCGCCGCCGATGGCGATGCCGTTTTCCTTGGGACCGAGGGTATTGGAGCGGTAACCCCGCACCGAATGTATTCCGCCCGCATAATAATTCTCGAAGAACGGGAAGCCCACGGTATCGCCATAAGCATCGCCATAGGATATTTCACCGTCCAGGGACAGCGTGAAAATCCTCATGAGCGAATGATACCACGTGGTCCGGGAAGACAATTTATAATATGTAATCTCGCTGCCCGGCAATGCGCTGTCCATCGACAGGCTCTCCAGCAGTCCGTTGTCCGGGAAAAAGGCCTTGTTGCGGGTATCATGGGACCAGCCCAACGACAGCTTGGCTGCCCCGTAAGAGGAACCATTGGCATTGATGAAATCGATATAGCTCTGCGGCGTCGATGAATTGGTCTTGATCTGGGTGTGCTCGTAACCCAGCGATGCCCTGAAGGTGTTAAATTCGCTGAACGGGATCCCGTAATTCACGCTCCCCCCCAGGGCGTCCGAGGTGTAGGAACCCACATTGGCCTGCCCTGAGTCCGTGGTACGGTAAAACATACGGAAGCCGCGGCTGACACCGTCAAGGGTGTAATAAGGATTGGTGTAGGAAAAGCTGTAGACGGTATTGACCGTGCTGTTATTAATGGCGGCGGTGACCCGCTTGCCGGTACCCAGGAAGTTGTCCTGGTTGATGCTGGCGTTGATCAGTATCCCCTGGGATTGCGAGTAGCCCACACCCGCGGTCAAGCTGCCGAACGAGGAGCGCTCCTTGACGCCGAAATTGACATCGACCTGGTCGTCGGTACCGGGGACAGCGGGGGTCTCCACATTCACCTGCTCGAAATATCCCAGTTTCTGCAACCGTTCCCGGGAACGATTGATCTTGTCGGTGGAGATCCAGCCGCTCTCCAACTGGCGAATCTCACGACGCACTACCACGTCCCGGGTACGGGCGTTGCCGCTGACGTTCACCCTTCTCACATATACCCGTTTTCCGGGATCGATAAAGAACGTCAGCTTCACAGTGCGCGCGGCACGATCCACCTCCGGCGTAGGATTGATGTTGGCAAAGGCATAGCCCTCTTTGCCCAGCCGCTCGCTGATCCGGGTGTTGGATTCCGTCACTTTTTTCCGAGAGAATATCTCGCCGGGCGCGATGCTGATCAGGGCGGCCAGTTCCGGTTCCGGCACCTTGAGGACGCCGGCCAGCTTCACCTGGCTGACCGTAAACTGATCCCCTTCGGTGATATTGATGGTGATATACACATCCTGCTTATCGGGGGTGATGGCCACCTGGGTGGAGTCGATGCTGAAATCGATATAGCCGCGATCAAGATAATAAGAACGCAGGGTCTCCAGGTCCGCCGCGAGTTTCTGCTTGGAATATTGATCGTTCTGGGTAAACACCGAAAACAGGGCGGGCGGACCCAATTGGAAGTTGCCCATCAGGGTCTTCTCGTCGAAGGCATGGTTGCCAACCAGGGTGATGCGGCGGATCTTGGCCACCTGGCCCTCGTCGATCTTGAGATCGACCTCTACCCGGTTGCGATCCAGCGGCTTCACTTCGGAAGTGATCTTGACCCCGTATTTGCCGCGCGCGAAGTATTGTCGTTCCAGCTCGCGTTTAACCTGTTCCAGCAAAGAACGATCGAAGACCCGCCCCTCCGACAGGCCGATGCGTTTCAGCGCGTCCGTGAGGTCCTCGGTCTTTATATCTTTGTTGCCCGTCAAATTGACCTTGGCGATGGAGGGACGCTCCACCACCTTCACTATCAGCACGTTGCCTTCGTGCTCCAAGCTGACATCGGAAAAGAACCCGGTCTTAAAGAGGGCCCGCACCGCTTCCGCGGCCCGTTGCGCATTGAGGGTATCGCCGACATTAACGGGCAGATAATTGTAGACCGTACCGACCTCTATCCTTTGCAGGCCTTCGACGTGAATTTCCTTGATGACGAACGGTTCGAAGCCCCACGCCCTGCCCATGGACAGGACAGCGGCCAAGATCATAAACAGGAGTGCCTTTCTCATCGGCCGCAAAATCCAATCCTTAGAGCTGAACTAAATCGTTATAGACGGCGATCGCCATGAGCATCAGCAGCATGGCGATGCCGATACGCTGCCCCAAGGCTTGCGCGGCATCGGACAGGGGACTGCCCTTCACGATCTCGATAAGGTAATAGAAGAGATGGCCGCCGTCCAAAACCGGGATCGGCAGCAAATTGAGCACACCCAGGCTGAGACTGACGACCGCCAGGAAGGTGATAAAGGCCGTGACCCCCACATGGGCGGAATAACCGGCGTATTTGGCGATGCTGATGGGCCCGCTGATGTTGGACATGGATATCCGGCCGTCCACCATCCCCCATAACATGCGCAAGGTCAGAATCGACATGTCCCAGGTCTTGCCGCCCGCCTTGGCCAAGGCCTCCAGCGGCGAATAGCGGGTCTTGGACAGCAGTTCATTCTCCTCGCCTTTCGGCAAGGCGACGGCGGCGCCCACATGCCCGTGTTCACCATCTTCGGCCTTTACCAGGCGCGGCTGCACGTTCAGCATGAGCTTCACGCCGTCACGCTCGACTTCCACCGCGATGTTCTGCCCAGCATGCTTGCGCACACAGTCCACCCAGGCCTCCCAATCGGCAACGGACTGACCGGCACAACTGACGACTCGGTCCCCCACCTTCATGCCCGCCTGTTCGGCGGCCCCCCCGGGTTCCAACCCCCCGATCACGGCCTTGACCATGCGACGCATGGGCGAGATGCCGAGTATCTCCAATATGTTTCCCTGCTTGAGTTCCTTCTCCACCGAACGCACATCAAGGGAACGTTGCCGATCGATGCCGGCGGCATCTCGCACCTTGACCTGCACGGCGTTTTGATCGAGGGAGCTGTTCAACAAGGCCAACACCACCCCTTGCCAACTGTTAGTTTGTTCGTCGTCCACGCCGATGATGAGGTCGCCGGTGGCGAAGCCGCCGCGCGCCGCGACGGAATCGGGCGACACCTCTCCCACAATGGGTTTGATGGTGGTGACACCGATGACGAACACTACCCAATAGAGCACGATGGCCAGCAATAAATTGCTCAAAGGCCCGGCGGAGACGATGGCAAAGCGCTTGCCCACCGACTGCCGGTTGAAGGCGCGGTGGCGTTCATGTTCCGCCACTTCCCCTTCCCGTTCGTCCAGCATGCGCACATAGCCGCCCAGGGGCAGGGCCGCCACCACGTATTCGGTCTGATCGGGACCGCGCCGCGTCATCCACAGCGGCTTGCCGAAACCGATGGAGTAACGCAGCACCTTGACACCCAGCTTGCGCGCCACCCAGAAATGGCCGTACTCATGGATCGCGATCAACAGCGCAATGGCCACGATGAAAAAGAACAATGACGACAGAATGCCCATATCCGTTATGCCGCCCTCTGCGCAATCAGTTCCCGGGTCCACTGCCGGGCGTGGCAGTCCTCCTCAAGGATCACCTCCAGGGACGAGGCCGCCCGGGACGGCACTTCGATCAAGGCCGCCTCCACCACCTCGGGAATGGCGGTGAAGGCCAGCCTCTCATCGAGGAACGCCTGCACCGCCACCTCGTTGGCGGCGTTAAGCACGGTGGTGGCGGTGCCGCCCCGCGCCAGGGCCTCGTACGCCAGGCGCAGACAGGGAAAGCGCGTCAGGTCCGGAGCAGTGAAATCCAGGCGCGCCACATCGAACAGGTTGAGCCGCTGCACCCCCGCGGCGATACGCTCCGGCCAGGCCAGGGCATAGGCGATGGGGGTGCGCATATCCGGGCTGCCCATCTGGGCCAGGATGGAACCGTCCACGTACTCCACCATGGAATGCACCACGCTTTGAGGATGGATCACCACTTGGATTTGCTCCGGCGGCACGGCGAACAACCAGCAGGCCTCGATGACCTCCAATCCCTTGTTCATCATGGTGGCCGAATCCACCGAGATCTTGCGCCCCATGTCCCAATTGGGATGGGCGCAGGCCTGTTCCGGCGTAACCTCGTGCAATTCCTCCAGGGGCACGCCGCGAAACGGGCCGCCCGAGGCGGTCAACAGGATGCGATTGACGCCTAAATCATGCAGGGCCTTGCCACCCAGGGTCGGCAGGCATTGCAGGATGGCATTGTGCTCGCTGTCCACCGGCAACAGTTCCGCCTTGTGCAGGCGCACCTCGTCCATGAAGATCTGGCCGGACATCACCAGCGCCTCTTTGTTGGCGAGCAACAGGCGTTTCCCGGCACGCACCGCGGCCAGCGCCGGCACCAAACCCGCCGCACCCACGATGGCCGCCATCACCTGCGCCGCATCCGGGTGGGCGGCGATAGTTTCCAGCCCCGCCGCGCCCGCCAGGACCTCGATGCCGCCGTCGATCTTGCGCAGGCGCTCCCGCAGTTGCTCGGCGGCGCGCGCGTCCGCCATCACGGCGTATTGCGGGTGATGCTCACGACACAGTTCGGCGAGCCGCTCCACCTCGGTATTGGCGGACAACCCCACCACCCGGTAACGTTCGGGATGGCGCTGCAACACGTCCAAAGTGCTCATGCCGATGGAGCCGGTGGCGCCTAATATGGTCACTCCGATCATCTTAGGCTCCGTTGACATCCCTACGCCACGGCGATGGGTTCCAGGTTGCCGCGAGACCAGGCGCCGCGAGCGCAGTGTACTCGCGGTACATAAGCGAGCGGCAACGCCGTATCGCGGCAACCTGGAGCCCATCCCTCCGGGTTGCGCCCCAAAAGGCGCCATGCCGCGTTGCTCGTCGTTCATTTGGAATCACCAAACTTCTCTCCTCGCGCCTTGCCT
>CAZOTG010000023.1:0-8749 GCA_964582585.1 uncultured Chromatiaceae bacterium
GACCCTTGGGGGCGATCATAATCACGTCCAGATCGGCGCGCGGCACGATCTGCTCGAAGTGGATGTTGAAGCCGTGGGCGAAGGCCAGGGCCGCGCCCTGCTTGATGTTGGGCGCCACCACGTCGCGATACAGCGCCGCCTGATGCTCGTCGGGCACCAGGATCATCACCACATCCGCGCCCTCCACCGCCTGGGGCACGTCCTGTACTTCCAGACCGGCCTTCTGCGCCTTGTCCGCCGACGACGAGCCGCTGCGCAGACCCACCACCACATTGACGCCGGAATCCTTAAGGTTATTGGCATGGGCGTGGCCCTGGGAACCGTAACCGAGAATGGCCACCTTCTTACCACGAATGATGGAAAGATCGGCGTCCTTATCGTAATAAATGTTCATTGCAAAATTTCCTCTGTCAAAAATTAAGTAACGAGTAGCGAGTGACGGGTAGCGGGGGAAATTTTTTACTCGCTACTCGCAACTCGCCACTGAATTCAAAGATGTAAACTCTTCTCACCCCGCGCGATGCCCGACACGCCGGAGCGCACCGTCTCCAGGATCACCCCGGCCCCCAGCGCGTCGATAAAGGAATCCAGCTTATCGCCGGTGCCGGTCAGTTCGATGACGTAGGTAGTGGGTGTGACATCGATGATCCTGCCGCGAAAGATGTCCGTCAGCCGCTTCAACTCCGCGCGCGCCTCACCCATGGCCTGCACCTTGACGAGCATCATCTCCCGTTCGATGTGCGGCCCTTCGGTGAGGTCGACCAATTTCACCACGTCCACCAGCTTGTTGAGCTGCTTGGTGATCTGTTCGATGATCTCGTCAGAGCCGGAGGTCACCAGGGTCAGACGCGACAGGGAGGGCTCTTCGGTGGGCGCCACCGTCAACGACTGGATGTTGTAGCCGCGCGCCGAAAACAACCCCGCCACGCGGCTCAGGGCGCCCGCCTCATTTTCCAACAGGATAGAGATGATGTGCCGCATGCGCTTATACCAGAATCATTTCATTGAGACCCGCGCCCGCCGGGATCATGGGATAGACATTCTCGGTCTGATCGGTGATAAAGTCCATGAACACCAAACGGTCCTTGAGCCCCACCGCCTCTTTCAGCGCCGCCTCCACGTCCCCGGGCTTTTCGATCTTCATGCCCACATGGCCGTAGGCCTCGGCCAGCTTCACGAAGTCCGGCAGGGACTCCATGTAGGACATGGCGTACCGACCCTGATAGAAGAACTCCTGCCATTGCCGCACCATACCCAGATAACGGTTGTTGAGGTTCACGACCTTGATGGGCAGGCTGTACTGCAGACAGGTGGAGAGTTCCTGGATGCACATCTGGATGCTGCCCTCGCCGGTAACGCAGGCCACGATGTCGTCGGGATGGGCCAGCTGCACCCCCATGGCCGCCGGCAGACCGAAGCCCATGGTGCCCAAGCCGCCGGAGTTGATCCAGCGCCGCGGCTTGTCGAATTTGTAATACTGCGCCGCCCACATCTGATGCTGGCCCACGTCGGAGGTGACGTAGGCGTTGCCGCCGGTGACCTGATAGAGCGTGTCCAGCACGAATTGCGGCTTGATGACCTCGGCTTCGTGATCGTATTTCAGGCAATCCATGGCCCGCCATTCCTCGATCTGTTTCCACCACGCCGCCAGGGCATCGGCGTCCGGCTTGTGCTTGCTGTCCTTGACCAGGCGGATCATGTCGCTCAACACCAGGTCCACCGCGCCGACGATGGGCACGTCCACCTTGACGTTCTTGGAGATGGACGAGGGATCGATATCCACATGCACGATCTCGGCGGTGGGACAGAATTTTTCGATATTGCCGGTAACGCGGTCGTCGAAGCGCGCGCCGATGGCGATCAGCACGTCGCAGTGATGCATGGCCATGTTGGCCTCGTAGGTGCCGTGCATGCCCAGCATCCCCAGAAACTGCCTGTCGGTGGCGGGATAGGCGCCCAGACCCATGAGGGTATTGGTGATGGGATAGCCCAACTGACGGGTCAGCTCGGTGAGCAACTCGGCGCCATTACCCTGAACCACGCCGCCGCCGGTGTAGAACATGGGCTGCTTGGCGGACAGCATCAGGTCCACCGCCTTCTTGATCTGCCCGGGGTGGCCCTTGGTCACCGGATTATAAGAACGGATGGAGACCGTCTCCGGATAAACATACTCCGCCTTGTTGGCGGTGACGTCCTTGGGGATGTCCACCAGCACCGGCCCCGGCCGCCCGGTGGCGGCGATGTAAAAGGCCTTCTTGATGGTCTCGGCCAAGTCCTTCACATCTTTCACCAGGAAGTTATGCTTGACGCAAGGCCGGGTGATGCCCACGTTGTCCACCTCCTGGAAGGCGTCGTTACCTATCAAGGCGGTGGGCACCTGCCCGGTAAGGATCACCATGGGCACGGAGTCCATGTAGGCGGTGGCGATACCGGTGACCGCATTGGTGGCGCCGGGTCCGGAGGTTACCAACACCACGCCTGGTTTGCCGGTGGCGCGGGCGTAGCCGTCCGCGGCATGGGTCGCCCCCTGCTCGTGGCGCACCAGGATATGCTTGACATCGTCTTGCTTGAAGAAGGCGTCATAGATGTGCAGCACCGCCCCGCCGGGGTAGCCAAACACATGCTCGACGCCTTCGTCCTTGAGGCACTGGACGACGATCTCGGCTCCGGTCAATTCCACTGAATATATCCTCTTTAGACAAAAAAACCCGCAAAAACGGGCGATTTGTTCAACTGCGGCCTGCTTCTATTGAAAGAACGGTAATGATAACACGGTGATAGGTCAATAGAGAACGATCAGATTGCAGGATTTACCGCGTGGCCCGGGAACGGCGGGCCACCCCGAGCGGGCAAGGCTCAGGGCGTCACATAGCGGGCGAGAAATTCCTGGGTGACATCCCACACCGTGGCCGTGGCATCGGCGCTGTAATGGTCGCTGACCGGATCACTGAATCCCCGGTCCGCATCCACGCCCATGACATTGAAGTCCACCCGCGTCTTGCTCAGGTCGTCCTTGAAGGCCACCACCTGCGGGGTACTCAGCTCCTGATCCCGCTCCGCCACCACGATCAACACCGGGTTGACGATGGACTGCACCCGGGCAGGGTCGGTCTCCAGGTGGGTGGGATAATAGGTGATGGTGGCCGCCACCGCCGTGGGATCATGGATCGTGGCGAGCAAGGCCTGGGTGGCGCCGTAATCCCATCCCAACACCACCACCTTGCGGCCCGGCTTGCTGTCCTTGAGATATTTCAAGGATGCGGCGATATCCGCATCCGCCCACACCTGGTCGATGGCATGCATGATCGAGGTGGCATGCTTCCAACTGTTGCCATGCCGCCCATCGTAGAGATCGATGGCCAGGGCACGGTAACCCAAGCCGGCAAAGCGGTCCGCCCAATCCCGGGCCTGATCGTTGAGGCCGTAACGGTCATGGAGCAATAACACCGCCCGCGAGGCATCGGCGGGACCGGCGACATAGGCGTCGAACGGGGTGCCATAGGCAGTGGTCAGGACCACCGCCTTACCGCCTGGGGTACTCCCCTCCTGGGCATTGGCATTGGCCATGGCCGCCATCATGCACAAGGCACAAACCAGGTAACGCAGCATGCACTTCCCCTCGCCATTATGTGATGCGCAAAAAATACCACGTCACCCTGCTATGAACAATGACCCGCTATGTTTCTTGAAGCTCCCGCAGGGTCTGCCACGGAGGACGTCGCAGAATAAAGCGCGTCCCCCACATCCCGGCGACGGCCACCGTCATCGCACCGCCCGCACCGCCCCACCACCACAAGGCGGCATTGAGATGATAACTGAAGTGAAACATGTGCTCGGCCAGCAGGTAGCCGGCGGCGGCGGCCCCCGACGCTGCGATCACGCCGGCGATCAGCCCGATCCCCGCGAATTCCACCGCCATGCCGCCCAGCAATTGGCGGCGCCCCGCTCCCAGGGTGCGCAGCACCGCCCCCTCCAGCAGCCGTTCGTCCAGGGAAGCCTGAATGGCGGCATACAGCACCATCAAACCCGCCAACACCGTAAAACCGAACACATACTCCAGCGCCAGGGTTACCCGCTCGATCACCTGGCGTACCTGGGCCATGATGGCCGCCACGTCGATGACGGTCACATTGGGAAAGCGCTGCACCAAGCGGCTCAAGAACGCCTCCTTGCCCACCGGCAGATAAAAGCTGGTGATATAGCTGGTGGGAAAGGCATCCAAGGCGCCGGGGGAGGCGATCACGAAAAAATTCACGTGAAAGCTGTCCCAAGCCACCTTGCGCAGGCTCGTAACACGGGCGGTGAATTTCTCGCCGCCTATTTGATAGCTGAGGGTATCGCCCAGGGTAATCCCCAAAGTCTTGGCGATGCCTTCTTCCACCGACAATGAATCCTGGCCGCTGTCGCCCGCTTTCCACCAGCGGCCGGCGACGATACTGTTGTCCGATTGCAGGTCCCTGGCCCAGGACAGATTGAATTCACGTTCCACCAGGCGCTGGGCGCGCTCATCTTCATAGTTGTCCGGCGATACCGGCTTACCGTTGATGGCGGTCAATCGGCCTCGCACCATGGGAAACAAGGCCGTGCCGTCGAAACCGTTGGCCTTGAAGAAGGCCGCCAGCGGCTTGACCTGATCGGGCTGGATATTGATGAGAAAGCGGTTCGGCGCCTGGGGCGGCAGGCTGGCTTGCCAATCCGCCAGCAGATCCACCCGCACCACGCCCAGTAACAACAACGCCAGCATCCCCACCCCGAACGCCACCACCTGCACCACGCTGCCCCGCGAGCGCCGCGTCAAATTGGCCATGCCGAAGCGCCATACCCCGCTGGCGCGCTGGCGCGCGCGCCGCAACAAGGCCATCACCGCCACCGCCGCCAAGGCCAACGCCAAGACCGTCGCCGCCGTCCCGCCCAGTACCATCAAACCGAGCCGAAGATTGCCGGCCTGCCACAAGGTGATGAACGCCAACACCGACACCCCCAGCAGATACGCCGCCATACTCGGTCCAGGCAAGGCCCCTATGTCGCGACGCAATACCCGCAGGGTGGGTACCTGCCGCAGATGCAGCAGCGGCGGCACGGTGAAACACGCCAGGGTCACCAGCCCCAGCACCATCCCCACCGCCACCGGCAGCCAGGACGGCGCGGGCAAGGCCGCCGCCGCCAAGGAACCCAGCACATCCCCCAGCAATACCTGGGCGAGATAACCGACTGCACAACCCAGGGCGCTGGCCAGCAAGCCCAAGACCAGCAATTGCCAACCGTATAAGGCCGCGATATCCCGCTGGGTGGCGCCGAAGGTACGCAGGATCGCCACGTTGTCCAAGTGACGGGCGACGAAGCGGCGCGTGGCCATGGCCATAGCCACCCCCGCCAGCATCACGCTTACCATACTCGCCAGCCCCAGAAACTGCCGGGCCCGTTCCAGGGCGGTGCGCATCTCCGGTCGGGCATCCTCCACGGTTTGGAGATGCTCGCCGCGGCCCAGCTTGGCCTCTATTGCTTTGCGATACGCCTTCAGTGCCGCGGAATCGCCCGCCACCAGCAAGCTGTATCGTACCCGGCTGGTGGGCTGAACCAATCCCGTGGCCGCGACATCCGCCTGATTCATCAACAGGCGCGGCGCGATGCTGAACAGCGAACCGCCACGGTCCGGTTCATGGCTGATGACCGCGGACACGATGAGCGTGGCATTACCCAGACTGACGCGGTCACCGACCTGCATCGACAGTTCGCCCAACAGCCGCGCATCGGCCCACGCCTTGCCGGGGGCGGGAATCCCCTCGGCGACGCGATCGGGCGCGAAGCGCTGCGGCGCGATGCGCAACTCGCCGCGCAACGGATAATCACTGCTCACCGCCTTCACCGCGGTGAGTTGGTTGTGACCCTTTGCCTGCACCATGCTCAGAAAGCTCACGGTCTGCGCGGTACGCAAACCCCGCTGCCGGGCCGCGCTGCGCAGGTCTGCGGCCAAGGGATGATCCGCCGCGATCACCAGATCCGCCCCCATCAGCACATTGGCCTGCCGCTCCAACAACTGCTGGACACGGTCGGTGAAAAAACCCACGGAGCTGATGCTGGCCACCGCGATCACCACCGCCAAGGCCAGCACCTTGACCTCGCCGGAACGCCAATCCCGGCCAAGCAGGCGCAACGCCAGCAACAGCCGTTTCATAACGCGTCCTTGAGCCGCCCGGCTTCCAATTCCAAGCGGCGGTTGCAGCGCCGCGCCAGGTCTTCATCGTGGGTGACCAGCACCAGCGTCGCGGCCCGCTCACGGTTCATGGCGAACAGCAGCTCGATGATGCGCTGGCCGGTGGCGCTGTCCAGATTACCGGTAGGCTCGTCGGCGAACAGCACCTTGGGTTGCGGGGCGAAGGCGCGGGCCAGGGCCACCCGCTGTTGCTCGCCACCCGACAGTTGCTTGGGGTAATGATAAAGACGCCTCGCCAAACCCACCCGTTCCAGCACCACGCCCGCCGCGCCGCGGGCGTCGCCGTGACCCGCCAGTTCCAGCGGCAGCATCACATTCTCCAGGGCGGTGAGATTGGGTAAGAGGTGAAAGGCCTGGAACACGAAACCCACCCGCGCGGCGCGCAAGCGCGCCCTACCGTCTTCGTCCAGGGAAGACAATTCCGCCCCGTCCAGATAGACATGACCGGCGGTAGGGATGTCCATACCCGCCAACAGGCCCAACAAGGTCGACTTGCCCGCCCCCGAAGCCCCGACCACGGCCACCGCTTCGCCAGGGAAGATGCTAAGATCGATATCCGCCAATAGGACGAGTTCGCCTTCGGGACTGGTGACCCGTTTACCCAAACCCTCTGTGACGATGATGGCCCGCGACTGCGAATCCGACATGCCGAAAATACTCCTGTTAATCCTGTTACTGTGCTCGCCCCTTACCGGCATCGCGGCCACTACCGTGGTGGTACTGGGCGATAGTCTAAGCGCCGCCTACGGCCTGGAGCAAAATCAAGGGTGGGTGACCTTGCTGGAAAGGCGCCTACAACAGCAGCGCACAAACTGTCGGGTGATCAACGCCAGCATCAGCGGTGAGACCACCGCGGGGGGACGCAGCCGCATCGTCTCGCTGTTGGACAGCCACCACCCTGACATCCTTATAGTGGAACTGGGCGGTAATGACGGACTGCGCGGCCTACCGATTACGGAGATGTATCGAAACCTCGACTATATCATCACCACGACGCTACACCGCGGCGTCAAGGTACTGCTGCTCGGCATGCGCCTGCCCCCGAATTACGGCCCAGCCTATACGCAAAAGTTCCACGATGTCTATCAACGCCTGGCGGACAACCACCATATCGCCTGGGTGCCCTTCCTGCTGGAGGGCCTGGAGAACGAACGCGATCTGTTCCAGGCCGATGGCATCCATCCCGTCGCCGCGGCCCAGGGGGTCATGCTGGAAAACGTCTGGCCGGTGCTGAAAGACATGCTAGGGAAATAGCCGTATGCCTAACGCTTAACCCGAAACCCGAAACCCGAAACTTTTTTACAGCCCATAGCAATTGCAACCCACATCGCCGAATACCGCCTCAAGTCGGAATAATATCGAGGTGGTGGGACGGAAGGACTGATCCTCCGGCCAGGTCAGCAGGGGTTGCACTTCGCCGAACAACCATTGGCGATGCAGACGGCGACGCCATTTAACACCCACGGCATAAGCCGTCACATGGGAGTTTGGCTGGCTGGCGCCGAAGACGCCCGCCTCATATGACATGGCGTTGTTCTCGTCGATGCCCTGAAAGAGAAAAAAGCTCTGTTCGAAATTGTACTGTTGGTCGTGATCCGACCATGCCGCTATGGTCCGGGAACGACCCAAGTAGTTGGCGCCCAATTTACGGTCCGCATCAAACTGTACGAGCGCCCCCGCCCCGGTCTGTTCAAACCAAAAAACGGATTGGGTAAGACGGAACTGCCAATCGTTCACGTCCTGCTCACGCCGCGCCCGGAGCCTGACGAAGAGGTCAGGCAGAAAGCTATGGATGCGAATCCCGGCGTCTGTGTTGATGTACCAGTGGGGTGAATCCGTCAGCAACAGCTCCAACCCTGCCCGAAAATCTTTCGGTACATCGACATTGGGCACGCCGCTGGGGGTCGTTACGGTGCTGGTCTCGGCGGAACTGTTCAAGGTGGGGTCATCGCTTTCGATCAATAGTTTCAGGCGCTTTTCCAGCGCGGGTAACACCAATTTCGCCTGAACCTTAATGGAAAAATCACTGGCCCGGGATTCAGCGTAGGCAAGGTCACCGTACACGCGAATAAAACTCTTGCGGGATTCAGCAAACACACGCCTATCGCCAAAGAAGCTGTCCATCTTAGTGGACAAGGAGACAATTTGATCTGAAAGTAACTTGTGCGGTTTGTCGAGGACGTCGAGGGGACTTGTGTCCTTGGGGGCCGGGGCTTTACCCTCCTCCGCGATGCACCATAAGGGCTGCATCAGCACCGTCACGAGAAGTCCAATCGCAGCAAGACGCGATGAAGAATAAACGATAAACGACATGATCCTATTTATAGACTTTACGCCGAAACAAATCGTTTCGACGGCTCACAAGCCGGTCGAGAAACAATAGTCCGTCAAGATGATCGATCTCATGTTGCACGGCGCGGGCCTCGAAGCCTTCACAACGATACTGCAGGCTTTTGCCGCGCTCGTCACGGGCCTCGAGGGCGATGCGTTCGGCGCGGATGACGTTGCCGGTGAAATCGGGCACCGATAGACACC
>CAZOTG010000023.1:8759-14211 GCA_964582585.1 uncultured Chromatiaceae bacterium
CCCCACGGCAAAACCATCCCATTTGGTAATCTCGGGGTTGATCAGCACCATGCGGCCGTGGCTGGGATGCTTCGGCTTGCCGGAAATGTCGACGATGGCGATGCGTAGGCCCTTTCCAACCTGCGGTGCGGCAATACCCACCGCGCCGGGTCCTGCGAGGCGGGTATCATCGAGATCGGCGATGAAGGCCCGCAACTCATCATCGAATCGCTCGACAGGCTGCGCGATTTCTTCGAGACGCGGATCGGGATAGGTCAGGATTTCCAGCACCGCCATGCATCATCCCACCATGGTCTCGATGGGATAGAGTTTGGCCTCGATGTCATCATCCGCCTGTACCACCGCCAGGGCCGAGCGCAAGGCCTCGACCCCTTCGCGGGCCTGCCCTTCGATGTGCATGACGTAAATGGGCTGCTGCGCCGTGCCGCCTACGTCCGATTCCAGATTGAGAATATGCAGCCCCGCCCCTGCCAGGACATTGGTGACCTTGGCGACAATACCGGAGCGGTCGGCGCCGAACACCGAGATGCGCACGTCCGGCACCAGATGCTCGTGCAAATGACCCTCGATCTGGTCGATATGCATGTGGAGGTCCATGGACTCGATCACCGGCTCCACGATTTCTTGCAGGGATTTAAGCGTACCGTCATGCTGCACCATGAGCATGATGGTGAAATTGCCGCCCAGCCGCATCATCGAGGCCTCACCCAGATTGCAGCCGCCCTCGTAGAGCGCCGCGGTGACATGGGCCACGATCCCCGGGCGGTCCTGGCCCACCACCGTCATCATATACCAGCGTTTCATCGCGATCTCTCCTGCTCACGCGTCACAATGAATTGGATTATCTTCTCAATGCAGGCTGCTGCTCGCAATATATATCGTCACCACCCCCGCCGAGATCAGGGCGATCTGCTGCACGGTGGCGGCCAGATCCATGCGCCGGTGCAGACCCGGAATCAGGTCGGCGACGGCCACATAGATGAAACTCGATGCCGCCACCGCCAGGGCGTAGGGCAGCACATGCTGAAGATTCTGCAGACCGTAATAAGCGATCAATGCTCCGGCTACGGTGGCGAGCCCCGATAAACCGTTAAACAACAAGGCCTGGGCGCGGTTGAACCCGCTGTGCAACAACACCGCGAAATCACCCAGTTCCTGAGGGATCTCGTGGGCCGCCACCGCGATGGCGGTTACCACCCCCAGGTGAATATTCGTGAGAAACGCCGCGCCGATCAGGATGCCGTCCACGAAATTGTGCACGGTGTCGCCGACCATGACGATGGAGCCGGTGGCCTTGGTGGTGCGGTGATGGTGTTCGGCGGGGTCGTGGGCCTCGCAATGATCTATATGGCAATGACGCCACAACACCATTTTCTCCAACAAAAAAAACACCAGCAGGCCCACCAATACCGTCAGGGTAACGGAATGCACCTCATCCCCCTGCACCCCTTCCAGGGCGTGGGGCAACAGGCCGAGAAACGCCGCGCCCAGCAAGGAACCGATGGCGAAGCTGATGAAATGCGGCAGCAACCTTGTCCGCCAACTTTCCGGAAACAGCAGGAACACGGCGGCGGCGAACACGCTGAGTACGCCGCCCACTAGGCTGAAGATGATGATCCAGGAAAGGAGGCTCATGATGTGCTAGTTCTTGGGCAGCCGGGCAGTGTACTCGGGCCTGTCCAGCCAGATCAAGTTGGCCATCCGCCCCGTGACGCCATCGCGGCGGTACGAATAGAACCGCCCCCCATCGCTCACCGTGCACCAATGGCCGCCGTAGATCGCCTCCACATGCACGCGGGCGAGGCGCCGCCGCGCCAGGCCGTAAATATCCGCCAGCCAGCGGCCCGCGGGCGAGGGAGCAAAGGCCGTGACGGCAGCCGGGTCCTCGGTGATAAAGGCGGCGCGCACCTCCTCCCCCACCTCGAAGGCCTGAGGGCCGATGGCGGGACCCAGCCAGGCCAGCAGTTGCGAGCCGGGCCGCTGCAGGGTGCGCACCGCATTTTCGATGATGCCGCCCAGCAACCCCCGCCACCCGGCATGCACCGCGGCGACCCGCGTCCCGCCCGTATCGCACAACAGCACCGGCAGGCAATCGGCGGTGAGCACCGCGCACACCGCGCCCGGTCGATCCGCATAGCTGGCATCCCCTTCGCAATATGGCTTGGCGCCCACAGCGTTCACCACCGCCGTGCCATGCACCTGTCGCAACCACGCTGGCATGGCGGGTAAATGCAAGGCGGCTATCAAGCGACGGCGATTCTCCGCCACATGCTCGGGCGCATCCCCCACATGCTCCGCCAGATTCAATGAGGAGTAGGGCCCCTCACTGACGCCGCCGAGCCGGGTGGTGGCACAGGCGCGTACCACGGACGGCGCCGGCCATTCCGGTACCAGCCAACCCAGATGCGAAGTATCAATCGTGGGATCGGGCGTCGGCACGCAAGGCCTCCAGCAATTGTTGCATATCCGCCGGCAGCGGCACCTTCCAGTGCAGCGCCTCGCCGCTCTCGGGGTGAACCAGACCCAGCGCCCCCGCATGCAGGGCCTGGCGCTTGAAACCACGCAACGCCTCCCGCAGTGCGGGATCGCAGTCGGCGGGCAGGCGCAAACGCCCGCCATAGACCGGATCTCCCACCAAGGGATGATGGAGATGGGCCATATGCACGCGGATTTGATGGGTGCGACCGGTTTCCAATTGCACCGTGATATAGGTATGGGCGCGGAAGCGTTCCAGCACCCGGTAATGGCTGACCGCCTCGCGCCCGCCCGGCACCACCGCCATGCGGGTGCGCTCCCTGGGATGGCGACCGACGGGCGCCTCGACGCTGCCGCCGGCGGTCATCACACCCACCACGATGGCGGCATATTCCCGCTTCACGGTACGCGCCTGCAACTGCTCCACCAGGCGCTTCTGCGCGGGCAGGGTCCGTGCCACCACCAGCAAACCGCTGGTGTCCTTGTCCAGGCGATGCACCACTCCGGCGCGGGGGATGGTGACCAACTCCGGGGCATAATGCAGCAGGGCGTTGACCAGGGTACCCTCGCGATTGCCGGCCCCGGGATGCACCACCAGACCCGGCGGTTTGTTGATGACTATCAGCGCCGGATCCTCATAAACGATATCCAGGGGAATCTCTTGTTGCCCCCTCCAGGGCGTCTCCACCTCGATGACGGCGGTAACCACGATACGCTCTCCACCCCACACAGGGTCGCGGGGACGCGGCGTCTTGCCGTCCACCGTCACCTGCCCGGCGCGCAGCCACTGCTGAAGACGGGTACGGGAATAATCGGGAAACAGTGCCGCCAATACCTGATCCAAGCGCCGTCCCGCCGCCTCGGGCGGCACCAAGGCCGCGAGTTCATGGGTTTGTGTGCGGCCCGCGCTCACCACTGGATACATATCCCGAAGACGAAAAGGTCAGTATAATGCCGAACGGCATTGAGCCACCATCGCCGCTCTAATTTCTTCAGCCGCATTGCCCGACCCCAGGACGAAGAAAAGCGTAACTCGCCATTGACATAGGAAATGCAGTAAAGACCATGCGCCATCTCCTCGTATTCGTTTTATTGAGCCTTGCCCTGGGCGGTTGCGCCCTGTTCAAGAATCCCGGCGACGATCAGGAACATTGGAGCGCCGAAAAATACTACCAAGAAGCCAAAAAGGCCCTGAACGCGTCCGACTACAAGCTGGCCATCGAGCGCTTCGAAGGGCTGATCTCACATCATCCCTTCGGTACCTATGCGCAGCAGGCGCAATTGGACCTCGCCTATGCCTATTACAAATACGATGAACCGGATTCCGCAATCGCCGCCGCCGATCAGTTCATCAAGCTCTATCCCCGCCATGAGCGGGTCGATTACGCCTATTACATAAAAGGCCTGGCGCGCTTCCCCGAATCCGATTATCTGGAAAAGATCTTCGACCTGGACCTGGCGCAACGCGATCCGCATGCGCTGCGCGAGTCGTTCCAGTTCTTCGCGGAACTCACCCAGCGTTATCCGGACAGCCCCTATGCAGCAGACGCCAGGCAACGCATGATCTATCTGCGCAATGCCCTGGCGCGCAATGAAATGTATGCGGCGGAATTCTATATGAAGAAAGGCGCCTATGCGGCGGCGGCCAACCGCGCTAAATACGTGCTGGACCATTACGATCGTACCCCATCGATCCCCGCCGCCCTGAGCCTCATGGCGAAGGCCTATGATCGCTTAGGGATGCCCAAGCTGGCCGATGATGCGCGGCGCGTGCTGCTGCTCAATTTTCCCGATCGCACCCGCAAAAAGGCATCGGCGCAGTGATTTGAGATAGTCGTTTTCGCAGTGTACCGAGGGAGGAAACCTGTCATGTGGGACTTCTTTCAAACCGTTCGCCACCGCCACTCGGTGCGCCGCTATCAAGGCGACATCCCCGTCGAAAACGAAAAGCTGCACGCCATCCTGGAAACGGCCCTGGCCGCCCCTTCCGCCGGCGACCTGCAGGCGTATCGCATCGTGGCGGTTAAGCAGCCGCAACGGCGGGCGGCGTTGAGCCGCGCGGCGGGGGATCAGGCCTTCCTCGCCGAGGCGCCGGTCTGCCTGGTATTTGCCGCCGACCCGCAGCGCTCGGCGGCGCGCTACGGCACACGCGGTGCTCAGCTCTTCGCCCTGCAGGACGCCACCATCGCCGCCGCCTACGCCCAACTGGCCGTGGTGGCCGCGGGCATGGCATCCACCTGGGTGGGTCAATTCGATGAACGGGAAGTGAGCCACGCGCTGGAACTGGATGGGGGATTGGTGCCCGTGGCCCTGCTCAGCATCGGCTATCCGGCGGAACTCCCCGAGGCCACACCGCGCCGCCGCCTCAATGAAGTGGTGAGCTTCATCGAGTAAGCGAGTGGCATGGCGTCCGGCGCTAAATCGCGTCGTTGCCTTCTTCGCCGGTACGGATGCGCAGCACTCGCTCCACAGGGGTGATAAAGATCTTGCCGTCGCCGATCTTGCCGGTGCGGGCGGCCTTGGCGATGGCCTCCACCGCGCGATCGACCTGGTCGTCCTGCAGCACCGCCTCGATCTTCACCTTGGGCAGGAAGTCCACCACATATTCGGCGCCGCGGTACAACTCGGTATGGCCCTTCTGGCGGCCGAAGCCCTTCACTTCCACCACCGTCATGCCGGTGACGCCGATCTCCGACAACGCCTCCCGCACATCGTCGAGTTTAAAGGGCTTGATGATCGCTTCGATTTTCTTCATTTGTTTTTCCCTCTCCCTTACAATAGTCCGGCGTTCGCATTAGCATAACCAACTCTCCCGCCAATACCTAAACGGCACCTTCTCCGCCACCCTGACTTGGCTCAAGTTACTTTATAAAAGTATTATAAATTAATGAATTAAATATATATCTTAATCTGCGAGATCAGGTTGATTGCGGTAGCCGGAGGTGATGGGATAACGGCGATCGCGACCGAAGGCGCG
>CAZOTG010000024.1:0-14017 GCA_964582585.1 uncultured Chromatiaceae bacterium
CGGGATCAAGCGTCTGCTGCACATGAGCGCCCTCAATGCCGACGCCAAGCAGGGAGTGAGCCGCTACCTGCAATCCAAGGGCGAAGGTGAAGATCTGGTGCATGCCGCGGCCGGCGCCGACTTGCAGGTCACCACTTTTCGTCCATCGGTGATCTTCGGTCCCGGCGACCACCTGTTCAACCACTTCGCCGGGCTGTTGAAAATGGCGCCCATCCTGCCGCTGCCCTGCCCCAACACCCGTTTCGCACCGGTGTATGTGGGCGACGTGGTGCGGGCCTTCGCCAAGGCCCTGGACGACAAGGCCAGCTACGGCCAGCGCTACGAACTGTGCGGTCCCCGCACCTACACCATGCTGGAAATGATGAACTATACCGCAAGGATGCTGGGCCTGAAGCGTACCCTTGTGGGACTGTCCAATGGCCTCTCCCGCCTGCAGGCCAAGGTGATGCAAAGGCTGCCAGGCAAACCCTTCACCATGGACAATTACCGCTCGCTGCAGGTCGATGCGGTATGCGGCGGCGCCTTCCCCGCCCTGTTCAACATTACCCCGACCTCGGTGGAGAGCGTGGTACCCTACTATGTGGGCCGGCGCGATCAGCAGGCCATGTTCGATGCCATGCGGGTGCACGCGCGCCACGACTATTAGCAGACCATAGCGGGCGATGGAGTCTCGGGGAGAGTCCCTTGCAGATATACCAGGTAGGCGGTTCAGTGCGGGACGAATTGTTGGGCCTGCCGGTAACGGACCGGGACTGGGTGGTGGTGGGCGCCACCGTGGAGGAGATGGAGGACCTGGGCTACCGCCTGGTGGGCAAGGACTTCCCGGTGTTCCTCCACCCCCGGACCCATGAGGAATACGCCCTGGCCCGCACCGAACGCAAGGTGGGGCCGGGTTACAAAGGCTTCACCGTCCACGCCGCCCCCGATGTCACCCTGGAAGACGATCTGCGGCGCCGCGACCTCACCATCAACGCCATTGCCCGCGCACCGGACGGCAGCCTGATCGACCCCTTCGGCGGCGCCGCCGATCTCAAGCAGCGTCTGTTGCGCCATGTATCGCCGGCCTTCAGCGAAGACCCGGTGCGGGTCCTGCGGGTGGCGCGTTTTGCCGCCCGCTTCGCCCCCTTGGGTTTCAAGGTAGCGGACGAGACCCTGGCGCTGATGCGCGCCATGGTGGAGGCGGGCGAAGTGGACGCCCTGGTGCCGGAACGGGTGTGGGCGGAACTGGTGAGGGCCCTGGGCGAGGATCGCCCATCTTACTTTTTTGGAGTATTGCGTTCCTGTGGGGCGTTGCAACCCCTGTTTCCCGAACTGGAATGCCTGTTCGGCGTGCCGCAACCGCCCCACCACCATCCCGAGATCGACAGCGGCGTGCATGCCTTGCAGGTCTTGGATCGCGCGGCACAATTGTCGGACGATCCCCGTGTGCGCTTCGCGGCCCTGCTCCATGATGTGGGCAAGGGCACCACACCTCCCGAGCACTGGCCCCGGCATATCAGCCATGAGCAGCGTGGTCCGGTGCTGATCGAGGCCCTGTGCCAACGACTGCGCGCCCCCAAGGATTATCGTGACCTGGCGCTGCTGACGGCCAAGTATCACGGTGTCTGCCATCGCGCCGCGGAATTGCGGCCTGCAACGCTGCTGGACACCTTACAGGCCCTGGATGCCTTCCGTCGTCCGCAGCGCTTCGAGCAGTTCCTACTGGCCTGCGAGGCGGACTTCAGCGGCCGGCCGGGATACGAGGGACAGACCTGTCAGCAAACCGCGCTGCTTCGCCGGCTGTTCCAGGTTGCCCAAACCGCAGACGGCGCCGCGCTCGCCGCCCAGGGCCTGAAGGGGGAGGCATTGGCGGCGGAATTGCGGCAGCAACGCATCGCCGCCATCCGCGGCGCCAGCGTCCAGGACGGTGCGGCGCCGGATGAACCCGCTTGATGCCTGTCCAGGGCCGGGCCCCTATTAAGCAAGCCCGCCCTTGCATGAAACCACCGGAATGCCGGGTTTCGGCCTTACGCCCCACCAATCCTTAACTTAATGTTTTAAATCATCTTTTTAGACAGTATTTGCCGGATAAATCCCATGGTTGACTTCCCTAACCGCCCATGCCACGCTCAAATCTTGATTGCGGCGTAACCCAGGGAAAAGGGGGAGGCGCTGGAGTCATCCCGTTGTGCCATTGTTTCCACCTCAATAATGACGGGAGGTTTTTTTATGTTCGGAGTGCGTCACATCATTGAGCGGGAATTTCCAGAATTCCAGAGGGAGATAAGCCGTCTCAAGAACAACGATCCTGACTTCGTGCGGTTACTCGTCGAATACGATGAAACCGACAAGAAAATCTACGGGCTGGAACAACAAAGCCTGCCGGTCTCCGATGATTACTTTGGCAATCTCAAGCGACATCGGGTGGTACTAAAAGACCAACTCTACTCCATCCTCAGGCAACGCAGCTTTAGCTAACTAACCCTCCATCCTGAGGGGCCACATCGCAGTGGCCCCTCATTTTTTGTTTGCCATCGACGGCAGAAGATTATGACATGAGCACCGCTTCCAATTGCGCAAAGGTGGTGGCGATCTCTCCGGGGACCACCGTCACCCCCAGTTGCCGTCCGATCTGCGTTGCGGAAAATATGCCGCGCACCCTTTGCGACGCACGGTCAGCCTCAAGCTCCACCACCAAGGCGTGTTGCCGGCCAAAATATTTCAGCGTTGAAACAATGTCCCCCACGCGCGCCAGGCGCACATCCTGTAATTGCAAAACATCCAATTCTTCCTGGGGCGTCATGATGTCGCGCACCAATATTTCGCTGAATGTCCCACCCGTCCTCTGCAAATGCTTTAAAGGTTTTTCTCCGAGGACGTCGCTGGCGGTGATCAAACCAAAAATATGTCGTTCGCCGTCTACCACCAGCAGCAGGCGGACACCCGCCGCGATCATATATTGATTCGCCGTCTCAATAGAGACATCGGGATCGATGGTGATGGCCATGACCTGCTCCAGATCGGTCATAACGGCTACGGCCGGCGACTCCAGCGTGATCTTTTGCGACAAATAGGCAGGCCGACAATAGCTGGCGTTAGGCGCCAAATCGGTATGGGTCAGGGGCATATAGGGTTGAGTCATACGTCACCCTCCAGGTTTGCATATACGGAAAATACGAGCGTGCAGCCACCGCACCTTCCCTGTTATTGCCGCATTCCGCGGTTCTCCCCAATATTTAGAAGCCGATTGAACAAATTCGTTCCACAGGCCTCTCTTACAAACTTAGCACAAAAACAGTGAGGTTAAAGGTCCGATCTTCCCAACACGGCGGGCATGGGCAACAATGTCGGGCACGAACCCTCATGCATCACCAGGAGGTACCCACCATGACATTAACGGCGAAACAATGCATACCCTGTCGGGGCGGCGTGCCGCCGCTGGACCGCGCCCAGGCGGAAACCTATCTCAAAGAGGTTCCGGGCTGGACCCTGTCGGACGACGCCACGCGAATTCAAGGGAAATTCAAGTTCAAGAACTTTGTCGAGGCCCTCGCCTTCGTCAACCGCGTCGGCGAGCTGGCGGAACGAGAGGGGCATCATCCGGATATCGGCTTCGGTTGGGGTTATTGCGAGGTGACGCTGTACACGCACAAGATCAAAGGGCTGCACGAGAACGACTTCATCATGGCGGCCAAGATCAACGAGTTCTATAGCGGCGATTAAGACAGCACGCCAACTCCCTACATCTTTGTATAGAGCTCATACAGGGTCAGCAGGATCTCGACGACGATCAGTATCACGATATACCACTCGACCCGCAGGCTGCGTTTGTGTTGCAACAAGTCCAGCAGGGTCTCGGCGGTGCGCGAGATCAACTCGAGCTTGCGTTCCAAGGCCAGATGCCGCTCACGCAACTCGTATTCGTCTTCCAGGCGCACGTAGAGGCGCTCCAGTTCCGGCTGCTCCCATAGGATCTCGGGCTTTTCCGCGACTTCGACGCGGCCGACGGTGGTATGTTGGATCAGCAAGGTATCGCCGATATACCGCACCAGTTCCACGTCCCTGTACTGCGTGCGCCCCCTTTTTTGCAAATTTTCCGCCAAGGGCTCGATGCGATCGACCACACCGCTCACCCTTTTTTCGTAATGATCCAGCACCACGCTCTTCGCCAGGATGTCCGCCACCACCTGCAGGCGTTCGGCGCGGGTATCCTTGATGGAAATGACATTGCCCTCTACTCGCTCGTCCCTGGCGGGATCGACGTGAATCTTGATCACCTCCGAGTCGGGCGTCTCGAATGGCTCACGGATAAGGTGGGTCAGATGACCTAAAAATGAGACTTCCTCAACGGGGCTAACGTTGAATAGCACCACCGCGCCATAGCGAAACAACACCGCATAACCATGCTCTCCGGCGTTGATCATCAGCGGCAGGGCCGCCAACAACCGCCCCGATTCCAGGCCCCGCAGGTCCAATCTCCTGCCGACGAATAAGGCATGCACCTCGATGGCGGTCTTATTAGAAAATAATTCTTCGTGCATAAATAAAAGGATAGGGCCGATGGAGCCAGATACAGAGGAGTCTATCGCAAGGCCGGACAGCAGCATAGAGCATACCCCGACCTTGAAAAACCTAGCAATAGCTCAGACAATTGCAGCCCTGTTTGAAGATTTATATTGCCCAAAGAGAAGTCATGTTTTAGGATGAATAGTCCGGTATTATTTCTGCCGAGACATGCGTCAGGGAAGGGGCATGGCACGCGCACTTTATTTGGTGTTTTTCAATGAGCTATACCAATGCTTCCATCCTCATCGTAGATGATGAGGAACCCAACCGCGATATCCTGTCGCGGCGTTTGACCAAGGAAGGTTATACCGTCGCGGTAGCGGACGGCGGCAAGGAGGCGTTGGAGATGCTGCATGTCGAACGCTACGATCTGGTGCTGTTGGATATCATGATGCCGGGGGTCGACGGCTATCAGGTATTGAAGCGCATCAAATCCGAGCTTCTGCTCAATGACATCCCGGTGATCATGGTCACCGCCCTCAACGATGAACCCACCTTGAAGCGCTGCCTGGAGCTGGGGGCGACCGACTATATCGGCAAACCCTTCGAACTCACCTATCTAAAATCCCGCATCTGGCGGGCCATCCAGGCCCTGAGCCAGGTCCGCCGCCCCACTGCCACGCAAAATGATTCGAGCATCGCAACGTCTGTATTGGTGGTAGACGACGACGAATTGAACCAGGGCCTGCTGCTCCGCCGCCTGAAGAAGGCCGGCCATGACGTACATGTCGCCGCCAATGGCGCCGAAGCGATGAGGCTGCTCAACAAACAACGCTTCGATTTGATCCTGCTGGATATCATGATGGCGAAGATGGATGGTTACGAGGTGCTGGAGAAGATCCGTGAGCGCCAATCCCTCGCCGACGTCCCGGTCATCATGGTCTCGGCCGTCAACGATACCGCCTCCATGGAACGCTGCATGCAACTCGGCGCCGACGATTACATCATGAAACCCTATAACGCCATCCTCCTCAAGGAACGGGTCTTGGAGCTTCTGAACGAAAAGAAGCGCCAGAAACTGGCGGACGACTGAAGAAATCCGGGGGCAGGCCCTAAGGCGCGTCTTTGGCGCAGCGAAATCCTATATCGACGTATTGCGAATCGGGACTCATGGAGAACCGATAGGCGGCACGGTAAAACTGGGCAAGGATGTAATGCCCTACGCCGCCCCAGCCGCCGCCGCGAACCACCTTGTACTTTTTACCGAAGGTTTCATGCTTATAGTCGTTTCCGGGATAGGCGTCATACCAATCCCGCACCCACTCCATGACGTTGCCGGCCATATCCATCACCCCGTAGGGTGATGCTCCCTGCGGGTAGGAACCTACCGGCGCCACGCCAAATTCCCACTCGCCTTCCTGGCCGGCGTTGAGCCGGGTCTTATCCCAATCGTTGCCCCAGGGATATTCCCTGCCGTCGCTGCCACGCGCCGCCTTTTCCCACTCCGCCTCGGTGGGCATGCGCTTTCCGACCCAGGTGCAATAATCATGGGCGTTGAACCAGTTGACCTCGGAGACCGGCAGATTGTCCAGCTTTGCCTGCTGCTCGGCGATGGCCTTCATCAGGGGCTTGCGCTCCATGGTGCGGGTATCCATATCGAGGTGAAAGGTGTCGGCGGCCAGTTTGCGCAGCGTGGGCAGGTCAGCGATCTCCAATAATTTCTCCGACAACAGGTAACCGTTGTCCTTCCAGGTCGGGGGGAACCAGTAATCGGTCTTGACCACGAATTCACGATACTGGACGTTGGTGACCTCGTATTTATCGATATAGTAGGCGGGGAGTTTGACCTTGTGCTTCGGGTGTTCATCCACGTACCAGGGCTTGGAGGATCCATACTCCTGTGCCTGATGACTCTTATCGACCTTATCGCTGCCCATTACGAACTCGCCGGCGGGGATCAGCACCATTTCTCCCACGTTGTTGGGATCGGGGGTCGGGGGCGGCCCCGGCACCAGTTGCGGCTCAGCGGCATGAACCGCGGCCATCCATCCCAGCAACACTGCTCCACCCCACACCATTGTTTGATTCGCCATGTAATAAGCTACCTTCTCGTTGTCAGGCGGCATCGCCCGGTTTTCCCGGGCCTGCCTCATCCGTTACCATTCACGCTGAAGGGCCTAATGATACCGTTATCCGCAGGGTCACTAAATGATCAAAATACTTTCTATCCATACCCGCGGTCAGGGATTGCATGAATTCACCGCTGAGGCGGAGGCCGTGGTAAGCGCTACCGGGCTCGAACAGGGCCTGTGCAGCCTGTTCGTCCAGCATACCTCGGCGAGCCTGCTCATCCAGGAAAACGCCGACCCCTCGGCGCGCCGCGATCTGGAAAAATGGCTCAATCGCCTGGTCAAAGAGGATGATCCCATATACAGCCACACCCTGGAAGGTCCCGACGATATGCCTTCCCACATCAAGGCCACGCTCACCGCCACCAGCCTCGCCATCCCCATCCTGGACGGCCACCTCGCCCTGGGCACCTGGCAAGGCATCTACCTGTGGGAACACCGCCGCCACGGCGATAAGCGACGGGTGGTGGTGCATATAGGAGAGTAAAGGGAAAAGTAAAAGCCTCTTAAACTTTCCTCTTTTCACTTGGTTCTTTTCTCTGCCTTTATCACCCCGATGCCAGTTTATGCGCGGCGCGGGTGGTCTCGGGCAGGCGGTAGCGGGTGGTACAGCGCAACACATAATCCACGGCGGTCTCCAAGCTTATGCGGTGACCGACTGAGATATACAGGGGCCGAACGCCGCGGCGGGTGCGCAGCACGCTGCCGATGATCTCCCCCTTGTCATAGAGCACCTGCCGCGAGCCCTTGTCATCGGCCAGCGGCCCATGGGTCCCCACTAGACGGCTCTTGGCCACCCCGATGGCGGGCAAATCAGTCAATACCCCCAGGTGGCAGGCGATCCCGAAGCGCCGCGGGTGGGCCAGCCCCTGCCCGTCGCACAACAACAGATCGGGGAGCCGCCGCAGCTGTTGCAGGGCATCCAGCACCGCGGGAATTTCGCGAAACGACAACAGTCCGGGTATATAGGGAAATACCGTGGCTCGGCGCGCGATGGCGTATTCCTGCAACACCAATCCCGGAAAACTCAACACCGCCACGGCGGCGCGAGTGACCTTGCCCTGCTCCTCAAAACCCACATCCACCCCGGCGACAGCGGTCACGGGAGAAAATTGATCCCTGGTCACCACTTCGTTGCGCAAAGCCTTTTGCAGGGCGATGGCCTGGGCGGGCGTCACGTCCCAGCGGTGAACATGATGGATCTGCACAGACCTGAATCCGGTTCCGTTGATTGATCGCCCCGATCAGGGCAACATCTTCTGCACCTAGCGCACGTCCGCCAATTCCTGTTCGGAATAAACGCCCTTCAAAGCGTCGCCGGAGTGGAGATCGGTGTGCGGCATGAACATCAGCTCAATGAGGTCCCTGGCGTTTTTATCGTTGGGGTCCCATCCGCCTTGCGCCATCTGATGCAAGGTAGCCGAATAGCTGTAACCGCTGGCGGCGAATACCTTCTCCACGAAATCCTTGCGATCGCTGGCCTTCAGGTGCCAGGGACTGGCGGGGAGGCGCTCGGCAAGCTTGTTGTAGTGGTCCGCCAAACTCTCCAATACCGCCTTGTCACCCACGGGGGCCGCCTGGGTGGGCGCCTTGCCGCCGGCGCAGGCCGCTACCGTCATACAGAGCAGCAACATCGCTATTCTGAACATCACGCTCCCCCCTTATTCACGCGCACCCGCGTCATGCAGGGCCTGCGCTGCCTCTTCGTTGCCTTCCTTCATGGCCACCATCAGCGGCGTCCAGCCGTCCTCGGTACGCAAGGTGTAGTCCGCCCCATGGCTCAGAAGCAGTGCCACCATCTTGTCATACCCCCGGGAAGCCGCCCAATGCAAGGCCGTCCAACCACCCTTTTCCTGGACATTGACCTTCGCACCATGCTCCAGCAAAACCTGCGCCACCTCCACGTGTCCCTTCATGGCCGCCCGCATCAGTGGCGTCCAACCCGACTGATCGCGGGTATTGACGTCGGCGCCGTGCTCCAGCAGCAGTTTCACCAGCTCGGCGTTGCCGGAGCGCGCCGCATGGCTCAAGGCGGTCCAGCCATAGTTGTTCTTGGCGTTGACGTCGGCCCCTTCTTTGATGAGTTTGGACACCGCGGCGGGATCGTCCGCGATGACTTTTTCCATCAGGGGCGTGTTCTTATCGCAGGCCGCCAGCAGGGCGCATCCCGCCATCACAGTAATCCAAATCAAACGCCGCATGAACCTTTACTCTCCCTGTCCCGATGGCCGAGCATTTTATCACTATTTGCAAGCAACCCCATGACGCGTGAAATTACAGTATGATAGCTAGAGAAAAATTCCCGACCCGCACTAGCCGACGCTGCCGCGGGATATTGCGGGATATTTACGATAATCGCTGTGACTGCCAGCACCTAATTGAAGAGGTGACCGCCCCATGCCCAGATATCAATGCCCGAGATGCAAAACCATGAGCATCTCCTTTAAAGACAAGTACAAGGCCGGCATCTGGGGCGAAATCTACTGCAGCAACTGCAAGGCCAAGCTCTGCGCCTACCCGTGGCTACTCGCCGGTATCTGGGTATTATATGCTTGGGACGTAGCCTGGTTCTCCGGCATATTCTATTACACCCGGGAACTCATCAACTTCGTCTACATGATCCTGATCTGGCTGGTGATCGATGCCCTCAATGTCATGTACATGCCCTTGGCGGTCATGAGATCCGATCCAAAGAAATCCTAGCGCCCGATCGAACATACTCCCGCCATGGCCCATATCCTCGGCATCGGTATCGCCACCCTGGACATCATCAACACCGTAGACGGCTATCCGCCGGAAGACGCCGAGGTCCGGGCACTGGATCAACAGCGCCGCCGCGGTGGCAACTGCACCAACACCCTGGCGGTGCTCAGCCAACTGGGACATCGCTGCGCCTGGGGCGGCGTGCTGGCGGAAGAACCGGACGGCCGCCCTATCCGCGACGATCTCCAAGGGCAAGGCATCGATTTGCGCGCCGTTCGTACCCGGCAACACGGCAAAGTACCGACCTCTTACATCACTCTCAACCGCCGCAACGGCTCGCGCACCATCATTCACTACCGCGACCTGCCCGAGTACGACTATGATGACTTCTCGCGCATTGATCTGCGGGAATATCACTGGCTGCACTTCGAAGGCCGCAACGTCGCCGAGACCCGGCGCATGCTCGGCCATGCCCGTGACAGGGTGCCCGCCGCACCCCGCTCCGTAGAAATCGAGAAGCCGCGGCCCGACATCGAACAATTATTCGAACACGCCGACGTCCTGCTGTTCTCGCGCCACTTCGCCGCCGCCAACGGCTTCACCGACCCGGAGCGCTTCCTGCGCAGCATCGAACGGGAGACGCCCGACACCGCGCGGGTACTGGCCTGGGGAGAGGCGGGCGGCTATGCCCTGAGCCGCAACGGCCGGCTGATTCACAGCCCCGCCTATCCGCCGCAGCAACTGGTCGACACCCTGGGCGCCGGCGACACCTTCAATGCCGGCATCATCGATGCCCTGGTAGGCGGCGTCGCCCTCAATGAAGCCCTGCACCATGCCTGCCGGCTCGCCGGACGCAAGTGCGGGCATGAGGGGCTCGACTTTCTGAAATCATCGACGTAAATATCGTAAGTTGAGTTGAAGCGCCAAGCCTAATGACGAGCTAAATTGCACGCCGCTTAGGCGCGTTCTTTTTGGTCGATTTGTTGGATGGCGCCAGCATGTTGTTTCTCCAGAATTACCAGCGCAATTCCGCCGAGGATCGCTACGGACGCTGATGCTAACCGCAAGCTTATGGGCTCGCCGAGGAAAACGACGCCACCCAAGGCCGCAATGACCGGAACACTGAGCTGCACTGTCGCAGCATTGGTGGCTTTCAACGCTGGTAATGCTGTGTACCAGATAGCATACCCAATTCCGGAAGCCAGCGCGCCAGACGCAACCGCGTACCAGAATCCGGCAGGATCCAGCGTAGCGCCATTCAACATTAACAAGCTCAACGCTGCTGCGATAGGAACGGCCCGAAGAAAATTTCCCGCCGTTACCTTAGTGGGATCGCCCGCACCTTTGCCACGCAGGGAATAAATACCCCATGCAACCCCAGCGCCCAACATCAATATGGAACCATATAGTGGCGGCGCCGAGAGACCTGGCAGCAATAGGACAATAAGTCCCCCGAAAGCAAGCATGAGGCCGACGAGTTGCAGTCTTAGCAGGCGCTCCCCCACCAAAAGGCCATGGCCGATCATCGTCACCTGGACGGCACCAAAGAGCAGTAGCGCACCGGTAGCCGCCGGCAGACTCACATAGGAAAAAGAAAACCCGGCAGCATAGGCAAACAAAGCGAATGCCGACAGCCAATTACCCCCGCCGGTATATGTGCCGCGCCTCATTCGCACGACCAACCAAAGCATCATTGCCCCGGAGGCCAATCTAATCGTAGTGAAGCTGGCTGCATCAATGCTGGTATCTTTGAGGGCGATCCGGCAGAGCAGTGAATTACCTGCAAATGCAATCATCGCCAGCGACGTCAAGGCCATTATTCGTGCATATGACATCGCAAGCGTTTCCTAAAGTCCGGGAACTAGGTATGCAACTGTTAATTATGGGTACTTTCGCCGACTATCCCGGAAAACTACGCCGCCTCATCCTGCTTGTCAATTCTAAGCCCTTGTTCTTATTTAAACGCAGCGTTGATAAGCACGGCGCCGAATAAATGGATTGAGAGGGGTGCTGAGGAGACACCGTCTAGATCAACTTATTTATTTTGTATTTATTGATCGTTTCCCCTTGCCCATGCTCTCGGCGTAAAATGCGCATTGGCCTGCACACATTCACCATCATGATTCAAATCTTCGACCGCCGCGGTTTTACCCTCTTGTTGTCCATTGATGGCGACACACTGCAAGGCGCACAGCTGACCGGCAGCGAACTCAACGATGCCAATCTGGTAATGATGGATCTGCGCGATGTCGACTTGAGCGGTGCCAGCCTGCGCGATGCGGACCTGCGCCTCACCAGATTGAACAATGCCAGACTTAGCGATGCCGACCTCAACGGCGCCGATCTGTCCAAGGCCGACCTGGAGGGCGCTGATCTACGCGGCGCCACGTTGTTGGGCACCAAGCTGGCGGGGGCGAATCTGCGAGGCGCCACCGTGGAGCGCAAGGCCTTGCTCACCGCCGACAGCCGCGAGGCAAAGACCGAAGGGGCGAATCTTATCTAAGCTTTTAGCTTCATGTGGATAAGATCGAGCTTGGCGCCATGCTCCGGCTTGAAGACCTTTTGCGCACCCAGGGACTCGAGCCGCGTGGCGAAGGGATCCATGGCCTGAGGTTCGCCGTGCACCAGGGCCACCGGGGGCCGTGCCGTGAAACCGCCGTACCACTCGGCTAGGCCGTTGCAATCGGCGTGGGCGGAGAAGCCGCCGATGGTGCGAATGGCTGCCGCCACGCGAACCTCTTCGCCCCATAGATGAATGGTCTTGACGCCCTCCACCAGGGCGCGGCCCAGGGTACCCTGGGCCTGGAAGCCCACGATCAACACCTGGCTCTTGTCGCGCCAGATATTGTGCTTGAAGTGATGTTTGATTCGCCCGCCCTCGCACATGCCGCTGCCGGCGATGATGATGGCACCGGATTCGATGCGGTTGATGCGCATGGACTGCTGGGCGGTGCGGGTGAGGTGCAGATTGGGCAGATCGAAGAGATCGCCGTTGTGGCGGCGCTCGGCGCTGGCCTCGCGATCATACAATTCGTAATGATGGCTGTAGACCTCGGTGGCCTCGATGGCCATGGGGCTGTCGAGAAACACCGCCCACCGCTCCAGACCCCAGCGTTCATAATTGAGCTTGAAGGCGTAGAGCAGTTCCTGGGTACGCCCCACGGCGAAGGCGGGGATCAGGATATTGCCCCGCCTCCGCTGCATGGTGGTGAATACTTCGTCCAACTCGGCCCAAGTGGACTCCCAGGAGCGGTGGGCGCGGTCGCCGTAGGTGCTCTCCATCACCACCAGGTCCGCTTCGTCCAGGACCACTGGGTCGCGCAGGATAGGCGCGCCCTTGTGGCCAAGGTCGCCACTGAACACGATCTTGCGCCTTACGCCGCCCTCTTCCAACCACAGCTCAACGATGGCGGAACCCAGGATATGACCGGCGTCCGAGAGACGCATCCTGGCGCCCTTCACCACCTCGGTGGTCTCGCCGTAATCCACAGCCTTGAAACGACGCATGGCCGCCTGGGCCTCCCGCAGGGTATAGAGGGGTTCCAACAAAGGCAGGTGCTTGCGCTGGCGCTTGCGGTTTTCCCACTCCGCCTCTTTTTCATTCAGGTACCCGGCATCCTTGAGCATGATGCGTGACAGGTCCCGGCTGGCGGTATGGGTATAGATAGGACCGCGATAACCGGCCTTGACCAGCAGGGGCAGACGCCCCGAGTGATCGAGGTGGGCATGGGTGAGGATCACGGCGTCGATTTGCTTGAGGTCGAATGGGAAGGGCTCACGATTGCGCGCCTCGTCCTCGCGCGCACCCTGTATCAGGCCGCACTCCACCAGCAGGCGCTGCCCACCGACCTCCACCAGGAAACAGGATCCTGTGACCTCGCGGGTCGCACCCCAGAATTCGATCTTCATGGATCTATCTTACATGACCAGGCGCCCGCCGGCGGCGAGGGCGATGGTCAGCAGGCCAAGGGATAGATTGACGCCCACCAGCCGGCGAATCTGCGCCAGCTGCCTGCCGCCCGCCTGCCAGTCCTGATCATGCACCGCCCGCTTCAGCCGGCGAAACAGGGCGAAAAACACATGACCGAAGATCAACATCATGACCAGGCCGATGCCCTGCATGAGATGCACATAGAGGGGCGCGCCGGCCATGCCGCCGAAGAACTTGAACAGCATGCCGTAACCGCTCAGCAACAAGGTAACGACCGCGAACCATACCCAGGGGAAAAAACCCGCGAAGACCCGTGCCCAAAGGGTTAGGCGCTGCGGCGGCTCCAGCAATTCCGCCGCCACCGGCCGCAGCACCATATAGGCGAAGAACATGCCGCCCACCCATATCGCCGCGGCCAATACATGCAACATCAAGGCAAAGGTCATTGCTTATTCCTTTTCATTCACGATGTGATAGTACTCCATTGCTGAACCAGGCGTTTGACCGACACCGGTTGCGCGGTCTTGAGCTCCTGGGCGAACAGAGACACGCGCAATTCTTCCAGCAACCAGCGAAATTCCTCCACTGCCGGATCGGAGATGCCGAGCCGGCGCTGCTTCTCGACGCGCTCCAGACAAGCCTGCCACAGCGGCGCGATCTGCGCCAACAAGGGGCCGTCCCGTCCGGGATGCTGCTCGAGTTTGGCGAGCCGCAGTTCGATCGCCTTGAGATAACGGCCGAGATGACGCAGTTGTGCGAAGGGCGTGGC
>CAZOTG010000025.1:0-13928 GCA_964582585.1 uncultured Chromatiaceae bacterium
TGTCACGTTCAAGACCAGAAATGGTATGCACTGGAAAAGTCCATTTATCAAGGATTATTATCCAATGGGCAGTTCGACGTACTGGTCGTGCCGTTTCAGGTTCAGGGATATGCCTTAGACCGGCCTACGCGCTCACTTATGACTGCCGAGCTTGCGACAGCAATAAGAAAGACTCAGAAATTGCGGGTAGCAGATCCATATCTCGTTGCGCGCGCATTGGGTGACGGTGATCGGCGCCTTGATCAAAGTGAGGTATATAGCTTTGCCGACAAGATAGGAGCAAAACAAATTATTTGGGGATATGTCGGCCACGACAGAAATTATCATATGACGCTGAGCATTCAATTACAGAAGCGGAACGATAGGGGCCTCTTGTTTGCACGCACACCATCTTTACGTAAGAACTTCGAGCACGTTACATTTTCGGATGAACAGCCCCCCATTGAGGTGTATCAGTCATTGTTGCCTGAAATAGTGACCGCAATCGGAGGCGACGTGTCGGCATTGAAGTCACATAATTCAAAAAATCATATCGACCTTGCCGAATTTCCGCCCTCACCCTTGGCTATGGCCGATGAAAAACATGGGGCAGCGCGCGATGCATTATATTTTCAGTTGCTTGCTTATCTTACCCCTGAAGCCAGCGAACGAGCCAAAGAGCGTTTTGCAGAGAAATCGATGTTGGCGATATATGACATGTCGCCCGATTCTTCTGATTATCGTGCCTTGAAGGCCAGGGCGCTAATGTTGCTCGGCTTAAGGCCTGCGGCACTTCATATCCTGGGAGAGCCGAAGACTCCAGTAGAGAAAGAACTGGCTGCAGCGCTCAACGGCAACCAACCTGACGTCGAACTATACAGTAATAAGATAAACCCTGGCATAGAAAGATTTATCGCTGCGTTGGACGCCAACTATCTTGCCTGGTCCTACCAGCAGGTCGATAAGAATAAATCGATTGACAGGGCGGCATCTTTTAAATTGCCTGGGGAAATATGGCCGATATTGGCCGTACGCTCGTTTACTGACTTGGATGATTGGTCACAGTATGAAAACTATAATTTCAAGAAGTTGCTTGATCATGATTTTCCCATTAAAGATTATACATTGGAGGATATGATCCGCGGAATGGCTTCTCTTGGTGGCGGTGATAATTTGCAGACTGTGCTTGATTTATCCGTTATCAACCATGTTCAAAAGCTTCTGGAGATTGATGCTGAGAAATGGTGCTGTCAATCGACTCCAAACCAGCCCAGTAGACTGGATTACTTGAACTTAGTCGAGGCAATCGGACAGGATAATTTGATGCGGCGGGCACGTTTCCTGACAGAAGTTCAGGGTGTTCCAGAACGCACGCTTGATTTTTTAAATCGGATTGAAACCGTATACAAGGATAATCCCCAATTCTCCTTGGCTCGCGCAACGGCGCAGATTAAACGAGCCGATGCTGTAAACGGTGCGGAAAAGGTGGGCATTCTGAAATCGGCTTACGCCAATTTATTTGACGCTATGTATTTTGAACAGGGGCAAACCAGAATTTCTGCAGATGCCTTTGATCTAATCGGCGATACGGGCCTCCAGGATTATGGCTACTTCGAGAATTTATACGCTTCTGACTATCCATTTCGCGCTTATTACCCTCCCTGGGAGCATGGCGGTTTTCCGCAATATGTAACTCCAAATGCCGAAGCTGCATTGAGAAATTCGACCTCAAATCTTAGGGCGCTTAATTCTCTGAATTGGTTCTTTATAAGTGGTCGCTTCAGTCAAGAAAGCAAACTTGACGCCTTGTTTAAGTCGGTCGAGGGCCGTTTCGCAGGCAGTCCTTTAGTGTATCAGCTACGTGCTAATAACAGCCTCATCAAAGGGGACGTTCAGTCAGCGGAAAAATATTTGCGCGAAGCCATTAAGGTTCAGCCAGGAGTTTGGCATGCGTATATTGACCTAGGAAGATTACTCATACAGCAAGGCCAGTTGAATAGGGCAGCCAAGCTTTTTATGAAGTATCCGGGCTTTAGGATTGACTCTGAAGACAATCCCGTGGGTATTTCCAACTATGCTTATGAAGCAGGTTCAGAATTTTATTGGATGGGCGAATTTGCTCTGGCTAAATCTTTTTATAACATAGCTTCCAGAAGGGGAACAAGCTCGTATGCGGATCTTACCAGTCAAGTCCGCCTTAAACTTCTTAATGGAGATTTTCGGGGAGCCTTAATCGGATCATTAGATCGAGCGAGACATTACAACAGTTCATATGGGTACCGTGACTATTTGGGGTTGCTTCACGCGATCGGAGCCCATAAGGAAGCATGGAATGCTTTCCATATATTAGCGAGACGGTTTGATGACCCACATATCTGGGAAACAGCCCTTGTCGGTCATCGGATGGAAGAGAAATCCGAGGCAGAGGTTGCTGCATGGGCTAAGCAGGAAGTAGCGCATAACGTAGGTAAAGTATCCAACCGAGCGGCCAATTACCTTTTGCGCGCAGGAGTAACGGATCGGAGTCCCAGCAAAGATCTTGCGAAATCGTTGGCAGATATCGCTCTCCCGGTGTGGAAAAAAAATCGCCCTAATCACTGGGTTATTCAGCGATCTCCAGATGGTATTGAGCATATAGTGGGACCGCGAATGACTGCTCTTAGAAAGAACAAAAAAGTTTCCACCGGTGAAAATATTGGCCCCGAAAGAACCCGAGTCAAATCCAGTCTTGTTTATTTTGCTGAAGCATATCGTGCAATCCGTACCGGTGATTTTTCCTCGGCACGATCGTTGCTTCGGGAAGCATCAACGCTCTATGATATGTCCAAGGCCAGTGCTTATCTGCTCCCTTATTATGCATTTGCCGCGGCGAAGACGGGCGACGTGTCTGATGTTGAAAATTACATTGCCGATTTCAATTTCTCAGAAAAAAGTTTCGATTATTTTCTCGCGAAAGCCGTCATTTCTGGGGTTGCCGGAAAAGCGCAGGAGTCCGTACAATTTCTCAAGAGTGCGCTATATCGGCGACCATTTACCGAGGATCGCCCGCTGCAGACGGAATACCAGTATGGCGAAATTTGTTATTGGCTATATGAGACGACCAAAAATCCTATTTATAAGAAAATGGCGCTAGACTGGGCAAAAAAGAATCAGAAATTCCAACCTTGGTTTGCATGGGCTTACGCGATGGAAGCGGTGCTTTCAAATGACAAGGGTGATCGCAAACGGGCGATCGCGATGGCGACCTATCTTGACCCTCAATCAGCAATGCTTGAGAAAATATCAAAAAAGGAGAGAGCGATAGCCGTCAAGGAATTCAAAGATATGAATCCATTTCTTAAATTGGACGACGCATCGTCTCCGGCTTCAATATAAATATTTCCGCAAGGGTATCCCAAGGAATAATATTAAATGGAGAAAGCCAGGGGTTGCTTCAGGCGACGGATAATTTGAGCCTGAGCCCTTTATCTCCCCGCGGTGGCGCGTTACGCCGATTGATTGGCGAATTGCGCTTTAAACGCATTCAGACCATCTTGTACCAGCGAATAGGTCTTGTCGATATTGTCGGCGATACTCCCTTGCAGAACATTCAACCCGGACAATATGGTCTTCGCTTCGTTGAATCCGCGGTCGACGCCCTCGCTGATCGTGGCCATGAATTTTTCCTGCACGGCCGCGTCGCTTTCATTGGGATGTTGCGCCTTGAAGGCGGAGTAAAAACCGGTGGAGAGGCTGACGATGCGCTGGGCGGTGGCTTCCGGGCTGAAATCGGCGCCGGAGGCGGCGGCGTTTTGGATGGCGTTATCGCCCAGTGTCGGCGCCAATATCTCGTTAAGCTTGGCGATGGCCGTGCTGAACAATAAGGACAGCGGCTGGTTGGTTACGTTGAAGCTGGCCCGATTCGCTTCGAGTATCGAGGCATTGAGTTCCAGTTTTTGCTGTTGTAAAGATGTCCGTGCCGGGGTTTGCGCCTGCGCCGTTCCATAGGCATTGCTTGGGGTAACAGGTGGAATGGCCATTATGATGCTCCTATATCGATCACTTGATAACCAGTATAAACCTAAATAAATGGGGTCGACGACAAGGAAGAATCTTCCATATTTCCAATAGTAGGTATTGTCCACCCTCCATCTTTCTGAAATTGTGGCTCGACAAAGTAATTCCAAGGTGATTACATATTCGGCTGGTGCTCCAGAACTGCCCCTGTGGGAATATTCCCCCTTTGGCCCGTCTCTGGGCCGTAATGCACGCCATCCACACGCTTGGAGAGAACACGTATGAAAAAGGCTTTGTATTTCGCGGGGATTTCTTTGTTCGCCTTGACCGCCTACGTCAGCGGCGAGAAAGGGTTGTTACCGTCGGCCGCGCAGGCCAAGACGGCGGCGGGACCGAATGTCGTAAACGTAGTGGCCAGGGAATATCAGTACGAGATGCCGGACAGCCTGCCGGCGGGACCGACCCTGTTCCACTTTACCGACGACGGCAACCAGCTCCATCACATGACCATCGTGAAATTCGAGAAAGGAAAAACCCTGGCCGACTTCGGCGCGCTCCCCCCGGGCCCGCCTCCGGCCTGGGCCGTATTCATGGGCGGACCGAATACCCCGATGCCGAAGGGCGGACAGGACGAGGACGTCGTTGACCTGTCGCCCGGCAACTACGCCGTGATGTGCGTCATCCCCGGCCCCGACGGGAAACCGCACGTGGCGCTGGGCATGATAAAGGGGTTCACCGTAACCCCGTCCACCGAGATGCGGACCATGCCGAAGACCGACCTGAGCTTGACGCTTTCCAATTATAAATTCGCTTTCTCCAAACCGCTTACCGCGGGCAAGCATGCCATTCGTGTCATCAACCATGGCAACCAGCCACACGAGGCGGTGATGTTCCGCCTGCAACCGGGCAAGACGGGCGAGGACATCGCCAAGTGGGTGAGCACCGGTATGCAGGGACCGCCACCGGCCGCCCCGGTCGCCGGCATCAGCGCCGAGGCACCAAACCATGAGAATACCCTGCTTCTTGACGTCAAGCCCGGGGATTATGCACTGCTGTGCTTTATGCCCGACGCCAAGGATGGGAAGCCCCATGTAGCGCACGGAATGATCTACAACTTCAAGGTCGGATAACATTCAATAAGAACGACCAGAGGGGATAAATTTATTTGGCCTCACTCGATACGTAACAGGTGAAGCTGTTTGAGAATCCGTATAGAGATAAAAAAACAGCGCTCAAGAGCGCTGTTTTTTTTATCTCTAAATTTTGATCTTACTTTGTAGTTGTATTAGGTGGACCAACCCCTCAGACTTCCGGTGGACCAAATGATGCAGGAACATCGGGAGGACCGCTTCGCGCATCATTCGGTCCTACGTCAGGTCCAGCAGTATTGGGCCCATCAAAGGGGCCGGGGCCCTTCGTAATCTGGGTCGGAGGGCCATATGAAGCTATTGTATTAGTCATCGCTATCTCCTGATTTAGTTGATATCGAATTTGCTTTGCAGGACTTCCCTAGACTTACACCCCGTAACAAAACCTCCACATCCATTGGATGGTCAATACAGCATAATTTCCGCAAGAAGTCCAGCAAGTAACCCGGATCAGAAAGCAATATTCTCTAATATTCGAGCTTGCTAATACGCAAGTGTCCGATTGATTTACATTACATTCCTGCATGTCCCCTCGATAATCTAAGGGGTCAGCGTCCTTTTCACCGCTTGATGTGAGATCACGAATTTCACCTGGCGGCGTGGAGCCGCCACCAAGCGGCGAGCACGCTGCCGATGATGGAATGGAAACTGGCGGAGATGGCGGAAGGCACGGGGGCCAGCGCCATCTGCGGGAAGGTGCTGCGCGCCAGCACGGCACCCAGGCCGGAGTTCTGCATGCCGACCTCGATGGAGATGGTGCGGCAGGAGAGTTCGGGCAGTTTTAACAGCCTGGCCATGAGATAACCCAGACCGAAGCCGCCGATATGCAGCAGGGCGACCGCCGAGAACAGCGGCAGCGCGGAGTCGAGCACGGTTTGCGCGTTGGCGCCGATGATGCTGGCGCAGATCAGGGCGATGAAGATCACCGACACCAGCGGCGCGACGGGCAGGACGATTGTGACCACCCGCGGCGTATAACGATTGAGCAACACGCCCAGGGTCACCGGCAGTACCACCACCTGCACGGTGTTTACGAACAGGCTCCAGGCATCCACCGGCACATAGGCGCCCGCCAGCCATTTGGTGAGCAAGGGCGTCATCACTACCGCCGCGAAGGTGGAACACATGGTCATCAGCACCGACAGCGCCACGTCGGCGCGCGCGATGTAGCTCACCACATTGGAAGCCGTGCCGCCGGGGCAGCAGGCGACGAGGATGAGACCAACGGCCAGCGCGGGTTCCAGGGCCAGGCCCCGGGCGATGCCCCAGCCCAGGAACGGCATGATGATGAACTGCGCGGCGACGCCGATCATCACCGGTTTCGGCATCCGCGCCACGCGGCGGAAGTCATCGACGCTCAGGGTGATGCCCATGCCGATCATGATCACCGCCAGCCCCCATACGATCATCCGGCCGCTGAACCATGTGAACCAATGCGGGAAGAACAGCGCGAGGCCGCTGCATGCCAATACCCAGAGCGGGAACAGGTTGGCGAGCCGATTGAATAGCTGGGTCATGAGAAAGGGAACAGAAGAGCTTAAGCGAAGGGTATCATAGTCGACAAACTTACGTATCCAATACGGTCAGACTCGACAGGAAGAGTAAGTGATCACCTGACGTTGGTCCCGAGGCCAAATCACGCCGCCCCTACGAGATAGACCCCGAGTGTCGTCATTCAGCATCGCTAACACCACCGCAAGATCCACATCGAGACTTTTCGGATCATCATCGGCCTCGGGAGTCAAACCCCTATGTAAACCGTCAATCGCTCCGACTATCCTGGACAACTCCCTACTCCTGGCTTGTCATGGATACGGCGGGCATGCATCTGCCCTTCACACTGGCGATTCCACAGAACCTATTGCGCGGAATAAAGTCTTATAGAGGAATATCCGGCCTTGCCGGCCTAAAGGCCGGGGAATACAAATAAGATTGAATAAATAGACGCTGATTCCGTGTTGTAGATTCAAATGCAGTAAAGCCATGCTTGCTCGAGCAGACTGATATTGATGTACCATTGGGAACCACCCTGGAGAACATACATGAATCCCCTTGTCAAATTCGCCGTGATCGCGGTACTCAGCGTTGGCATCTTCGGCGCGATGGCCGGCTGCGCTCATCACTTCGCACACAAGAGCCCGCAAGAACGCGCGGAGTGGATCGTAAAGGAAATTAACGATGAATTGAAGTTGAACGATGCACAGCTTGGGAAACTCAATGCGCTCAAAGATGAACTGCTGGTCGTACGCAGTGAATACCGCAAGAGACATGGCGACACCCGGAAAACCATCGATGAGCTGCTATCCCAACCGACCTTGGATCAAGCACGGGTGTTGGCAATGATCAAGGAACGCACTCAGGAAGTGAACGATAAGGCACCGCAAGTCGTGGCCGCCTTAGCCGATTTCTTCGACAGCCTCACAGCGGAGCAGAAAATGAAACTGCACGATGAAATCATCAAACGAATGAAGCGTGATCATGAAGACTGGAATGACGAATAAGAATTTGCGCTGCTTGGTGATCCCATATAAATAAAAGGAACAGCGCGGAAGGGTGCAATAACCGAAGGGCATTGCGCCGCATGCTCTATGCTTCCAGTTACGCCTTCTTGACGAACTCCGATTTCAACTTCATGGCGCCGATGCCGTCGATCCTGCAGTCGATGTCGTGATCGCCCTCGACGAGGCGAATGTTTTTGACCTTGGTCCCGACCTTGACCACCGACGACGAGCCTTTGACCTTGAGATCCTTGATCACCGTAACCGCATCGCCGTCTTTAAGAACATTGCCGTGGGCGTCACGAACAACGCGCTCCTCCTCGGCACTCTTCACCGCCGCGCCTTTCGACCATTCGTGCGCGCACTCCGGGCAGACATACATGCCATTGTCTTCGTACGTGTACTCCGATCCGCATGACGGACACTTGGGTAAATCACTCATAACATATCCCGTCTCTGTCTGGTTGATCCACATGGGCGTGGATATTACCATTGATAATCAGTATTATTCATTAACCATCTTTATATCATCCGGTCACTCCGTTCCAGCCAAGACGATTCATCCATGAGCTTGAATACCCGCATAAACAGCTTCTGGCTCAACAAGGAGAGCAATGCGTCGCTGCGCCGCCTGTTGCCGCGTCTCGAAGCGAAATACATAGATAAAACGGACCGTGCGGAGTGGGATGTCTATATCGGGCGACTGAAGCGGCACTTTCCGCGCCTGTTCGAGCGCCTCCATGCCCTTTACGGTGCCGATTACGATTTTTTCTACTACCTTGAGAACACACTGTCGTCCGCCACGGAGATGTGGCTGGCACGCTCACCCGAACTCAAGGCGCTGGATGCGATGCGTGAGGCGGATCCTCACTGGTATCTGTCCCACCGAATGGTCGGGGCAATGTGTTACCTCGATCTGTTCGCCGACGACATCGAGGGACTACGCAAGCACATCCCTTATCTCTCGGAGCTTGGCGTCACCTATCTGCATTTGATGCCCTTGTTCAAGGTGCCACAAGGCGATAATGATGGCGGTTACGCCATCAGCAGTTATCGCGAGGTCAATCCGGCGCTGGGATCCATGGAGACACTGGCGAAACTCGCCTCGGAGCTTCGCGATCACGGCATATCGCTGGTACTCGATTTCGTGTTCAACCACACCTCCGATGAGCATGAATGGGCGAAAAGGGCCCTGGCCGGGGACGAGGAGTATCAGGAGTTCTACCGCATCTTCCCCGACCGGGAAATGCCGGATGCCTATGAAAGCAGCATGCATGAGGTGTTTCCCGATGATCATCCGGGTGCCTTTACTTACAGTAACCGCATGAAAAAATGGGTGTGGACGACATTCAATAATTACCAGTGGGACCTGAACTACGAAAACCCGGCGGTGTTCAACCATATGGCCGAGGAGATGCTGTTCCTCGCCAACCAGGGCGTGGAGATCCTGCGTCTGGACGCGGTGGCGTTCCTGTGGAAGCGACTCGGCACCCATTCGCAGAACCTGCCGGAGGCCCACTGGCTCATCCAGGCGTTCAACGCCATCGCCAGCATCGCGGCCCCGGCTATGGTGCTCAAGTCAGAGGCCATCGTTCACCCCGACGAGGTCAACAAGTACATCGGCATCGAAGAATGTCCGCTGTCCTACAACCCCCAATTGATGGCGCTGCTATGGGATGCATTGGCGACACGGGATGTGCGGATCCTGAAACGCGCGATGGAGCACCGCTTTTCGATTCCCAACGGCTGCGCCTGGGTCAACTATGTGCGTTGCCACGACGATATCGGCTGGGTGTTCACCAATGAGGATATCGAGGCAATGGGGCTTGATGCCAAACAGCACCGCCGTTTCCTCAACCAGTTCTATACCGGACGCTTCGACGGCAGCTTTGCCCGCGGCGCGCCCTTCCAGGAAAATCCATTGACGGGCGACGCGCGCATCTCCGGCACATGCGCCTCCCTCACGGGCCTGGAGAAAGGCCTCGCCGACAACGACCAGAATGAAGTGGATCTGGCCATTCGCCGCATTCTGCTGTTGCACGGCATCATCATCATGATCGGTGGAATACCGTTGATCTATCTCGGTGACGAACTCGGCATGCTGAATGACTACGACTATGACAAGGACCCGGCCAAGACCGGCGATTCCCGCTGGCTGCACCGACCGCACTTCGACTGGAAAGGCGCCGACCAGCGCCATGACACAACCACCGTCGCAGGGCGAATCTACAAGGGTTTGCTGCGCCTGATCCAGCTGCGCCAGCAGAATCTCGCCTTCACCCGCGGCGAGACTGAGTTTACCGATACCGGCAACGCCCATGTCTTCGGCTTCTTCCGCACCCACGATCAATACAGCGTGCTGGTGCTGGGAAATTTCAGCGAAAAGGAACAACGCCTGGATGCCCGGCGTCTGCGGCATATGGGTATGCGCAAGACCATGGTCGACCTGCATGCCGGCAGGACCATCACCGCCACCCAGGAACTGATCATGGAACCCTATCAGCTGATGGTGCTGACCCGGGCGGTGTAGAAGGCAATCAGGCTTGGCGGGTGCATGCCATGCACCGCAAATATCGATCGACGCCGGTTTAGATTTCTTAGGCGCTCAATGGCCGGGTATACCGCGCTCATAGAGTCGCAGCGCTGCCGGCAGCATGGCCCGTGCCTGCTTCAACCGCTGCTGGGTACTGGGATGGGCATCCAGTATGGAGGCGCCGTCCATGTTCAGTTTGTGCAGCAGGCTGAGCATGGCATGGGGTTCGAACTTCGCGTGGGCGCCCAGTATGAAACCGATGTAGTCGGCTTCCATCTCCTGTTGTTTGTATAAAGGCGCCATGCGCAGTTGCAGGCTGAAGCTTTCGTCAATCTCGTGCTGGATGTCCGAGTAGTCGCGCTTGAGGCCCATGCCCACGAAGTAACGTGCCGAGGTGGCGAACTCGCGGGTGTGCTCGGCAAGGACATGCCCCATCTCGTGGGCCAGCAAGTAGGCAAGCTCGCCGTCCGTGGGCTTGATCTGCGCAATGAACTCCTCGCTCACCAGCAGCTTGCCGCCCGCCATGGCCGAGGCGTTCTCATAGCACCGGCGGCAGACGTGCACTTCCCAGGGCAGCGACGCCGCGGCGGGCCGCTCGTACTCGGCGGCGGGACGGAGACGCTCTATGATACCGCGGAGGCGTTTGAGCAGGGCCTGGTCCAGGTCCAGCTTGCCGGCGGCCTTCAGTTTGCGGAGGCGTTCGCGATAGATGTGCGCCGCGAACGAATTGACGGTGGTTGCCTGAAAGGCGAGGTCGTTGCGAAAGTCCAAGACCGGCTGAGCCCCCGCCAGACCGGGGACGATCATCAGAAAAGCGACTAACCAACGCTTCATGCCTTGCTCCTTTGCAGGCGATCTATGTAACCTGCAAGCGCTTTGGGCTCCCTCTTTAAGTTATAACGGACGCGGATGGAAAATGAATAGGGCCGGGCGGGGCGGAGGAAAACATCGTTTACTTGTGGCTATATCCACCGCCTCACGGTTTTTTTGTATCGCATGAACTCTTCGCCGAATTTCGCCTCCAGGTATCTTTCCTCGGGGCGGATCAACAGGTAGTGCACGATGATCACGGTGGGCACCAGCATTATCAACAGCCAGGGTTTGTCGATGGCGATCCCCAGACCGGCGTAGCACAGGGCCAGGCCGGTGTACATGGGATTCCGGGAATATTTATACAAACCCCCCATCACGATGCGGCTGGTGGGTTTGCGCGGTTCCGAGGGCTGCCCCAAACGGATGAGCTCCCTTTTCGACAGGATGATGATCAGGCTACCGCCGAACAGGAGGGGCGCACCGATCAAGTGGGGGATGAGGGAACCGCTGGGCATGCCGAAGCTCAGCGGCCAGAAATAATGGAGCACGAAACTCAACGCCAGACTCGCACCGAAGACCACATCCGCCGTTCGCCACCGGCTGTGGTGCGCCGCTTCTCTCTGCATTTTCTTACCTCGATTACTCAGCCAAACTCCGGCACCTCGTTTGACCGGGAGGCCACCGCAAAGTTGAGCATTATACTCAATTCAGGGCAGAGTGGCTGATATCCAAGGAGAAAATAGTCAGGACCGGAGACTAAGGCCCCGCCGTGTCCGCGGCGGCGGCCTTGCGCCGTCCCAGGCGGTGGGCGGCGCTCTCGTGGAACGATAGCAGGGCGGGGATCACCAGCAGCACCAGCACCGTGGCGAACATCAGGCCGAAGGAGATGGTTGCGGCCATGGGGATCAGGAACTGGGCCTGCAGGGAGGTTTCGAACAACAGCGGCGCCAGACCGCCGATGGTAGTCAGCGAGGTCAGCAGCACCGCCCGCAGGCGCTGGCAGGCCGCCTCGATGATGGCCTCGGAGACCGGCATGCCCTGCTCGCGCAGCTGCTTATAAAAGGTCACCAGGATGATGGAATCGTTGACCACGATCCCCGACAGGCCGAACAGACCGAACAGCGACAGCAGGGTGAGGTCCAGCCCCATCACCCAATGCCCCGCCACCGCGCCCACCAGCCCGAAGGGGATGGCGCTCATCACCACCAGCGGCCAACCGTAGGAGGAGAACACCCAGGCCAGGATCACGTAGATCAGGATCAGGCCGAACACCGCGCCGCGCCGCATGTCGCCCATGGTCTCGGCCTGATTGGCGGCACGGCCGGCAAAGGAGCTGTTCACGCCGTAGCGGGCGCGCAGACCGGGCAGCACCTGTTCTTCCAGGGAGGACAGGACACGGTCGCTGCGGTTGACGGCGCGGTCTACCTCGGCGGTAACATGCACAGCCAGTTTGCCCTGGTCATGACGCAGGGCCTCGAAGCCCTGCCGGGCACTGAGTGCCACCACCGAACTCAGCGGCACGCGATCGCCGTCGGGCAAGGCCACGGTGAGGGACTGCAGGGTGGCCATGCTGTCGCGCTCGGCATCGGGCAGCATCACCCGCACCTCCACCTCATCGGCGCCCTGTTGGAAGAGCTGCACCAGGCGCCCGTCGAAGGCGGCGCGCAGTTGCCCGCCCACGCTGTCGATGGTCAGGCCCAGGGCATGGCCGGCGGGGGTGAGGCGATAGACGAACTGCTCCTGGCCGTAGGCCATGTCGTCTTCGATGGCGCGCACTCCGGGGATGGCCTTAAGGGCGTCGGTCAGGGCCAGGGCGGCGGCCTTGACCCGCGGCGCCTCGTCGCCGGTGAGGCGCACGTCGATATCGCGCCCCGGCGGACCGGATAGGCGTGCCGAGATGGTGAAGTTCTCCACCCCCGCCGGTATATGGACCCGCGACTGCCAGGCGGAGATGAATTGCGGATTGCGCACCTCGCGACGGTCGGGCGAGATGAGCTCCACCATGACATAACCGAAGCGGTCACCGTCGCGGGTGAAGCCGCCGCCCGCGGCGGTGCTGCGCCCCAGGTAGGCCACTTCATTTTTTACCAGGCCGCCGCCCAGGGCCTTGTCGGTGTCGCCCAGGGTCTGCTCGAGCCGGTCGAGAAAGTCCTCCACCCGCTGCCTGGGCGTGCCCGCGGCGAAAGCAACGTTGGCGTAGAGCACGGTACTCTCCGGGGTGGGGAAAAACTGAAAGCCGACGCGCCCGCCGGCCAGCAACCCTATACACAGGATCATCACCGCCACCAGCGCCGCCAAGGTGGTGCCGCGATAGGCCACGGCCCGGGTCACCAGGGGGCGGAACCGGTGATCGCGGAAGCGGGCGAAGCCGTCCTCGAGACGTCGGCGCAGGGGACCGGGCTCGCGATGATGCATGTGGAGAAAGGCGTGGCGCAGGTGACCCGGCAACACATAGAAGCTTTCCACCAAAGAGGCCAGGATCACGCAGATCATCACGAAGGGGATGGCGAACATGATCTTGCCCATGACGCCGCCCACCAGCATCAGTGGCAGAAACGCCGCTACCGTGGTGAGGGACGAGGCCAGCACCGGGATCAGCATACGCCGCGCCCCGCCTTCAGCGGCGGTGAGCGCCGGCTCGCCGCCTTGATAATGGGTGAGAGCGTCTTCTCCCACCACGATGGCGTCGTCGACGATCACGCCCAAGGCCATGATCAGGGCGAACAGGCTGATCATGTTGATGCTGCCACCCCCCAGATAGAGGATCGCCAGGGTGGCGAAGAACGACACCGGGATGCCCACGGTCACCCACGCCGCCACCCGGCCGTTGAGAAACAGGAACAGGATGATGATCACCAGCAACAGGCCCCCGGCGCCGTTCCGCAGCAACAGACTGATGCGTTCGTCGATGAGCTGCCAGGACTGATCGTAGGGCTGCACCGTCACCCCCGGCGGCAATTG